>NZ_LDUI01000067.1:0-27190 GCF_001043555.1 Chromobacterium sp. LK1
AATCGCCGCCCAGCCCGCCCAGCCCGCCCTTGGGCTTGATCACCGCGGCCTCGCTGTCCAGATCGATCACCAGACCGTTGCCCACCGAGTTGATGCAGGTAACGAAGCGCAGCAGCGGGAAGCCGTTCAGCACCGCGGCCATGGCGGCGAAATGCACCGGATCGAAATACGGCGGCAGCTTGACGCCGAACGGCCGCGCGTACACCCGGCTGATCTCCGCCAGGGCCTCGGCGCTGGCGGCGAAGTCGTAGCCCAGCTGCGGCTTGCCCGGCAGATTCGGGCAGGACAGATTCACCTCAGGCAGGCAGGGCAGCTTCAGCGCCGCCAGTTCGGCCAGAATGGTCAAGGTGTCTTCCAGCGTCATGCCGGAAATGGACAGGAACAGCGGCTTGGCGTCGTCGTAAGCCTGGGCATAGTCCAGGTAATAGCGGTAGCCCTCGTTGGGCAGGCCCATGGAATTGATGCTGCCCAGCGCGGTGCGCCGGTAACGCGGCTCGGGATTGCCGGCGCGCGGCGCCAGCGTGCAGCTCTTGGTCACCACCGCGCCGGCGGCGGAACGGCGCAGCTGCTCCAGTTCCTCCTTGGTGCGGCAATGCACGCCGGAAGCGTTGAACAGGGGGCTGGCCATCTGCATGCCCAGCCAGGAAACGGATAGATCCAGCGTCATCGCGCCCTCCGGCGAATTCATCTGCCGGCGATGATAGACGCAAGCGGCGCCGGCCATGCTGCGCCAAGTCAAAACCGGCGCGGCCGCCGCAAAACAAACGGCCGCCCGGAAGGCGGCCGTTTCAAGACAGAAATATTCGGGGCTTACATTTGCGACTGAATATAGTTCTGCTCGCCCACCATATCGATCAGGCGCAGCTGCTGCTCCAGCCAGTGGGCATGGTCATTCTCGGTCTCTTCCAGCAGCACCATCAGTTCCTGGCGCGTCACGTAGTCCTGCACGCTCTCACAGTGGGCCACCACTTTTTTCAGCAGATTGCCGACGCGGTATTCCACTTCCAGATCGCTGGCCAGCATCGCTCGCACGTTCTCGCCTACCACGATGGGCACGCGCTTGGCCACGTTCGGCTTGCCTTGCAGGAACAAGGTGCGCGCGATCAGCACCCGCGCGTGCGACAACTCGTCCTCGCGCTCGTGATCGATGCGCTCGAACAGCTTGTGCAGACCGAAGTCCTTATACATCTCGGCGTGGATGAAATACTGGTCCGCGGCGGACAGCTCTTCCGCCAGCAGTTCGTTCAGCAACTCGATGGTTTTGGGATCACCTTGCATAAAACGACCTCTTGTTGTTGTAGTTCAATAACGCCGGCGGGCGCGCCGCCGACGCGAACGGAATTCGCGAACCATTCATTCTAAGCCCTCAAGGCCATAGATGCACGCCGCCTTGATAAAACACGAACGACAACAGCCAGGCCAGGCCCACCGACCATCCCACCGCCAGCGCGGTATAGGCCTTGCTGCGCGACTCGCGATACATCGCCGCCACCGTGGACAGGCAGGGCACGTAGATCAAGGTGAAAATCAGGAAGCTCATCGCCGAGCGCCAGTCCAGATGCTGCAGCAAGGCCGCCCCCAGGCCGGCTTCCGACACCCCGTAAATCACCGCCAGGCTGCCCAGCAGGATCTCCTTGGCGATGAAGCCGAACAACAAGGCCGCCGCCAGTTCGTGGCGTATGCCTATCGGGTCCAGCACCGGCGCCATCAGGTCGCCCAGCGCATCGGCCAGGGTCTTGCCGTCGCCGGCCGGCACATGGGTCAGCAGCCAGACCAGCACCACGCCCAGCAGGATGAAACTGGACGCCAGTTGCAGGAAGGCGCGCACCTCGCCCACCGCCCGGCCCAGCATATGGCTCAGCCCTGGCAGCCGGTACGGCGGCACTTCCAGCAGAAAGGCCTCGCCGCCGGCGTAACGGCGCTTGAACACCCAAGCGGTGAAGATCGCCACCGCGAAGCTCATCAGATAAAGCCCGGTCAGCACCCACGGCGCCTGCGACGGCGTGAACAGCAGCCCGGCGAAGAACACCACCACCTGCAAGCGCGCCGAGCACAGCGAGAACGGGATCACCAGCATGGTCAGCAGCCGCTGCTTGCGCTCGCGCATCACCCGGGTGCCCATGATGGCCGGCACATTGCAGCCGAAGCCCATCAGCTGCATCACGAAACCACGGCCGTCCAGCCCCAGCCGCGCCATGAAGGCATCGGTCAGATAGGCGGCGCGCGCCAGATAGCCGGAATCCTCCACCATCGCCATCAGCACGAAGAACACCAGCAAGATGGGCGCGAAGGTCAACACCGTCGCCACGCCCTGCCAGATGCCGTCCAGCGCCAGGCTCTGCACAATCGCCGGCAAGGGCGCGAGCAAGGGCGTCAACGCCTGCTCCTTGACCCAGTCCAGGCCGGCGCCGGCCAGGTCCTGCAAAGGGGTACCGATCTGATAGGTCAGATTGAACAGCAACGCCATCAGCGCGAAGAACAGCGGCAGCCCCAGCCACGGATGCATCAGCCAATGATCTATCTTCTCGGTCAGCTGCGCCGGCAGCACCGGCGGCAAGGCCCAGCAGCCCTCCAGCTTCAACCGCGCCTGCTCCATCGCCGCCCGCGTTTCCGGCACCGCGTCCAGCCGCGCGCGCGCGGCCGGGGCGTCCGCATTCGCCAGCCGGTTCAAACCCGTCATCAGCGGCGGCCAGCCCTGCATGCGCTTGGCCGACACCAGCGACACCGGCGCGCCCAGGCGTTCCGACAAGCGCTCCACATCCAGGCTGACGCCCAGCGCCTTGGCCTCGTCGGCCATATTCAGCACCACGTGGCAGTTGAGGCCGCTGGCCAACACTTGCAAAGCCAGCGGCAATTGCCGGTCCAGCTGGCTGGCGTTGAGCACCAGGATCGCGCCGTCGAAGGCGCTGGCCTGCAACACATCGCGCACCACCGCTTCGTCGTCGGAATAACCGGTCAGATCATTGACGCCCGGCAGATCCACCAGCTCCACCATGTGGCCGCCCAGCAATAGGCGCGCGCTGCTCAGTTCTATGGTCAGGCCCGGCCAGTTGCCAACGCGCTGCGACATGCCGGTCAGGCGATTGAACAAGGTGGATTTGCCGGTATTGGGCAGGCCGATCAGGGCAAAGCGCTTCATGCTTCCAGCCTCGCCACGATGGAACGCGCCAGGCTGCGACGCAGCAGAAAGCGAGTGGCACCGACATCCAGCAGCAACGGCCCGCCCAATGGCGCTACCCGGCGCACGTAAAAACGGCTGCCCGGCGCCAGGCCAAAGGCGGCGACGCGGCGGAACGCCTCCTCCGCCAGCTCCAGCCGCTCGACCACGCCGTGGCGGCCGGCGGGGAATGCATCCAGTGTCAACATGATGATCCGATCAAGAACGAGAATGGTTTGCATTAGTATATCCAGCCCATTCGCGCCGAACTGCGGCAAATCGCCGCAATTGCGGACTCGCTTGACCTGGGTCAATGGCGCTCCGCTCACGCCCGCGCGCGCGGATTACCCATAGCCGCATGCCGCGCTTGCGGTTAAAATCGCGGACAATCAATCGAAAAGCTACGGGCCAAAGACAATGAGCATCAAATCGGACAAGTGGATTCGCCGGATGGCGGACGAATACAAAATGATCGAACCCTTCGAAGCCAACCAGATCAAGATGGTGGACGGCCAGAAGGTGATCTCCTACGGCACCTCCAGCTACGGCTACGATATCCGCTGCGCCGACGAATTCAAGGTGTTCACCAATATCAACAGCACCATTGTCGATCCGAAGAACTTCGACCCCAATTCTTTCGTGGAAGTCTCCGGCAAGGGCTATTGCATCATCCCGCCCAATAGCTTCGCTCTGGCTCGCACCGTGGAATTCTTCCGCATTCCGCGCTCGGTGCTGACCGTCTGCCTGGGCAAGTCCACCTATGCGCGCTGCGGCATCATCGTCAACGTCACGCCGTTCGAACCGGAGTGGGAAGGCTATGTGACGCTGGAGTTCTCCAACACCACGCCGCTGCCGGCCAAAATCTACGCCAACGAGGGCGTGGCTCAGGTGCTGTTCTTCGAATCCGACGAAATCTGCGACGTGTCCTACAGCGACCGCGCCGGCAAATACATGGGCCAGGTGGGCGTGACCCTGCCACGCCCCTGAAACACTTCCCGCCAGCAAAAAAGGGATGGCTAAGCCATCCCTTTGTCATTTAAATCCCGCCAAATCCGTCCTCGCAATTTCACCTCAATGTTCTAGGATAAACAGAGGGTTAGCTGACTTTCCCGGTTGGTCCGCCCTTGTACAGCAATTGATTTCTTCTTGGGGCGTAGCGGTTCCCCCTTGCCGTTGCGCCCCTTTTTTTATGCCTTCCCCGCATTGCCCTTCCCCCGCTTTCTTGCCATGATCCTCACTTTGACGAAGAGCGGAAACATGCCCGAAATTTATGATTTTTCCATTGAAACGCTGGATGGCCGGCCACTGGCTCTGGAGCGTTTCCGCGGCAAGGTGCTGCTGCTGGTCAACACCGCCAGCGAGTGCGGCTTCACCGCGCAATTGGGCGGCCTGGAACAGCTATACCAGCGCTACCGCGAGCAGGGCCTGGAAATCATAGGCTTTCCCTGCAATCAGTTCGGCGGCCAGGAGCCGGGGGACGCTGCCGCCATCGGCCAGTTTTGTCAGAAGAACTTCGGCGTCAGCTTCGCGCTGTCCGCCAAGATCGACGTCAACGGCGCCGGCGCGCATCCGCTGTGGCGCCATCTCGCCACCGCCAAGCCAGGCCTGCTGGGCAGCCGGCGCATCAAGTGGAATTTCACCAAGTTCCTGGTGGATCGCGATGGCGCGATACAAGCGCGCTTCGCTCCCCAGGTGAAACCGGCTTCGCTCGAGCGCGCGATCGAGAACTTGCTGCGCACGCCCGCGCGCTGAGCGGCGTGCTCAGCTCAATTCGCCGGACACATAAAACCAGCGGCCGTCTTCGCGCACAAAGCGGCTGCGCTCATGCATGCGCTCCGCCTTGCCGCCCACCTTGCAGCGGGCGATGAACTCCACCATCCCGCCAACGTCGGTAGCGCCGCCGGCCTCGGTCGCCAGCACATCCAGGCCCAGCCATTTGACCACGCCCGCGTCCGCGGCGAGATCCAGCGACTGCGGCCGGGTGCTGGCATGCCAACTGGCCAGCAAATAGCCTTCGTCGCCGCGCGCGTAAGCGGTATAGCGCGAGCGCATCAAGGCCTCGGCGGTGGGCGCCGGCGCGCCGGCATCATCCAGATAACGGCCGCAGCACGCGGCATAGGCCGGCCCCAGGCCGCAAGGGCAGGCGCTCGGCGCCTTCTGCGTCTTCTTGCCCATGTTCAGCGCACCAGCGGCGGCAAGCCGTAGAGCTTGAGCAGGAAATTGGTGAACGCGGGTTCCGCCGGTTTCGGGTTCAATTTTGGCCAGCGCCGCATCCATTCGCGCAAGCGCTCATCCATCTTGGCGCGGAAAGCGTCCTGATCGATGCGGCCGGCCTCACGTTCCACCGTCAGATAGCGGTACATGGCGAAGGTATTGTCATCGACCGGATTGGCGCCCACCACCTTGAGCCGGAAAGCCCCCAGTTGGTCGGCGGCGGCCAGGCGGGTGAGTTCGCCGCTCTTGACCTTGTCGGCCAGGCGGTTGGCCTCGCGCAGCAAGGCGTCGGTCTTGCCATTGACCGCGGGCGCGGCCGGCGGCCGGGTCTTGGCCGGCGCGGTATCGGGATGCGAGCTGATGGGCACGCCCAATTGTTGCAAAGCGCTGCAGGCGGACAAGCTCAAGGCCATCGCGGCGCACAAGAAAAGACGTTTCATGCCGGGTATTCTACTCCTGTCCTGATTCGTCGCCGCTGGCGCGGCGCATCTCCCTGCGACCATGCCGACAGCCGCAATGTTCCTGCCGCGCAATGCAAAACAGCCTGACAAAACATGTGTCAGGCTGTTTTCATCGTGGCCACGCCGGCGCGGCACGCTTACTCCGCGGAGTCGCCCGCGGGCTGGACCGGTGCCGCCTCGGCTACCGCCGCAGGCTTGGGCGCGGACATCTGCTCCGCCGCCTTTTTTTCTTCGGCGCTGACTTCGCCCACCGGTTTGTTGGCCAGATCGAAACGCTTGCCGCCGCGCGCCAGGGATTTGACGTAGCGCGGCTTGCGACAGTGGTTGGCCACCACGCGCGAAATCAGCGTCGCGTCGAACTGGGGCAAGGCCGCGATCAAGCTCTCATGGATGCCCAGCGCCAGCGGCCGGAACTGACGGAAAACGTCGAACTTGCTGTAGACATGATCCGCGATCATCTCGGTCTGCTTTTTCTTGGACAGACTTTGTACAGCGGACTTAAGTGCAGCACCGAGTGCCGTTTCAGTATTTGGCTTCATGAACTTCTATCTAGATCCGTTGGTGCGAAAGCAGCGCATGCTGCCTAATCAAACGAAGCACTGCAACCAGCCTCCCGGCCAGCTTGACAGCGAACGCATAAATGACGACATCGTCATACGGCTTGGCAAGCGCTGCGGCAATGCGAGACCGGCGCGCCGCTCAAGTTGCCGGCCAAGGACGAACTCCGTGAAACTCGTACCCCGGCCAAGCGGCAGCTCGCGCGGACATGCGCATCGCCAGCGCCGGTATATTCCCGAGCAGGCCACCGTTGGCTTACGGCGGCACCGTCCGGGCTAAGAACTTGTTTGTGATCCGCCGCGCTTCGGCGATGCAGCGTTGTCGCGCCTTCAGAAAGCTCATGCAGCGTATGCACATTTCGCTCCTTCAGCTCTTTTCGCCTTATCCGACCTTTGCGTGCGAAACCTTGAACAGGTTATCACAAAGAAAACATCGCGCACGCCGCGCTGGCGGGGAAGCCCGAGGGCTCCGCGGCCGGGCAGGCGCTCACGAGGGAGGGAGAGTACTAAGTAATGCCCCTTTATGTCCAGTACTAGACGCCTATTGCGTTTTTTCCCAGTGGATCCCGTCTTTCTTTTGCCACTTTTTCAAGGTCAAGACGGCAAACAGGGCATGAAGCGCGGCCGCGCCAAGGGCGACCGCGCCGGGCTTGCGTCAAATGCAGGCGACGGGGAAACGGCGGTTCAAACTGTCCCAATCCGTGGCCGCGTCAGGGCCGGCGCTGGCCACGACACAGGCCGCCAGGCGGTTGCCCAGGTCCACCGCGTAGTGCAGCGGCCAGCCGCTGGACAAACCCGCCAACAGGCCAGCGCAATGCGCATCGCCCGCGCCTATGGTATCCACCACCGACACTTGATAGCCGGGCAGATGCCACGGCGCCTCGGTGCCAGGACATACCCAGGCGCCGTCCTGCCCCAGCCGGCAGATCAGCGTCAGCCTATAGTCCTTGGCAAAGCGCTGCGCCGCGGCAACCGGATCGCCGCCGCCGCACAATAGCGCGATCTCGTCCCGGTTCAGGGTCAACAAGGTCTCGGTGTCGCTCAAGGCCGCCAAGAAGGCCGGTTCCAACTGCATCACGCGCGGACCGGGATCGATCACGCGAACCTGCTCCGCAGGCATGGCCAGCAACCACGCGCGCAAAGCCTGACCACCCTCGCCGGCCAACTCATAACCGTTGGCGTACACCAGCGTGTCGGCGCCAAGCGGCAGCTTATTCAATTGCGCTCGGCTCCATTCCGTCTCACAGCCGGAAATCGAAATAAAACTGCGCTCGCCGCTGGGCTCCACCATGGCCACGCACCAGCCATTGTCGCGCCGCTCGTTGCGCAGCAATACCGGCAAGCCCAGTTCGCGCATGGCTTCGTCTATCGCCGCGCCCCATGGCCCGTTGCCCACTGGCATGCCATTGATCACCGGCGCATTCAACTGACTCAATGCCCGCGCCACATTGAAGGCGCAGCCGCCGATCAAGCGTTCCTGCTGCTGTGCTTCGACATCGGCGCCGCTACGCGGCAGTTCGGGCAAGGTCAGCACCACATCGCCCACCGCGCCGCCCACGGTCAGGATCGCCTTGGTGGGATGATAACTAGGACACGGGATGGTCATGCGCGTCGCTCCTTCAGCAACAAATACAATCCATAAGCCAGCAAGCTGGTCGCAAAAGATACAAACAGGCCAAGGCTGGAATCGGCGAAGATGCCACGCGCCAGCGGGCCGTCGACAAAGCCGGTCTTGGTCACCAGCAGGCCGCAGCCGGCGCCCAGCAGCCAGCACAGCAGCGGGCCGGCGCGGAAGGCCTGGCGCTGACCAGACAGCGCCGCGCCGTCATAGCCCTGCCGATGACGCAGCATCAGGTAATCGAGCACGAACACCGCCTCCCAGGCGGCCAGGAACACGCCGCAGAACAGCAGGAAGGCGATGAAGGGCCCCAGGAAATCACTGGACACAAACAGGACATAAGCGGCAATCGCCACCACGATCAGCGCGTTGATGGACACCGCCTGCGCCTGCCTGACCTTGACGCCTATGGTCAGCAGATTGAGGCTGGCCGAGTACAGGCTGAGCACCGCCATGGTGACGATGCCAGCCGTCGCCGTCAGCAGATAGGGCACCGCCATCCAGGCCGGCAGCACCGAGCCTATCTTGGCGATGGGGTTGGCCGCGCTGGCCAGGTCCGGTATCTGCACCGATAGCAGCACGCCGGTAAAGATCAGCAGCATCAGCGGCAGCGACGCGCCCACCATCACCGCGCCGAAGATGCTGCCGCTGGACGCCCCGGCCCGCTGGTAGCGGCTGTAATCGGCGCCGGCTATCGCCCAACTGATGCCGGTGCCCGCGGCGATCACCGACACCGCCGGCCAGAAACCGGTCAGCCAGTCGCCGTCCGGCCGCGCCATGATGGCGCCCCAATTCGCGGTCGACACCACGTACAGGACCACCACCAGGGTCATACTGCCGAAGATCCGGCTCAGCCAGCTCTGCATCCACACCACGGTGGCCTGCCCGAGCAGGCTGACCACGATGACCAGGCCGATGAACAACAGCAAGCAGGCCGCGGTCAGCGGGCGGCTTTCCGCCATGCCCAGCGCCTGGCACATCGCCGCCAGCGTCAGCGCGCCGGTCACCACGTTGACCGCTTCCCACCCCATCAGGTTGAACCAGCTGAAGGCGGTGGGCGCGGCATTGCCACGCAGGCCGAAAATAGCCCGCGACAAGGTCAGCGTGGACGTGCGGCCGCGCTGGCCGGCAATGCTGGTCAACCCCACCAGCGCGAAACTGGCCACCCCGACCGCCGCGGCCAGCAAGGATTGGTAGAACGACAATCCGAAGCTGGTGACGATGCCGCCGTATACCACGCCGAGGATGCCGATATTGGCCGCCAGCCATACCCAGAACAACTCCACCGGCCGGCCCTGGCACTCATGTTCGGGCACCAGGTCTATACCCGCGCTCTCCAGCCGCCAGCCCTCTCTTGCTTGTGCTTCGCTCATCCCTTCACCCCTTGAAACGCAATGCGCTTAAAGTCTGCGCGTAAGATTCGAAATCGACTCCATTCACTTGCCGGATGCGCTCCCGCCATGCGGCCGGTATCGCCTCCACTCCTCGCAGCGCGCCGCACACCGCGGTTGCCATCGCGCCTATCGTGTCGGTATCGCCGCCCAGATTCGCCGCCAGCACCGCGCAATGTCGCGGATCGCCTTGCGCGCATTCCACCAGCGCGAGGGCGGCTGGCACCGATTCTATGGTGTCCATGCCGGCGCCCAGCGTGTGATACAGCTCGGTCACCACGGTCGCGTCATCCTGCCCGCGCAAGCGCCCCGCCACCTCGAAACCCCAAGCCAAACGCCGGCTCAGCAGCGGGCTGAATGTCGTCACCAATTCCAACTGCGCCTGATCGACGATGGCGGGCAATTCGGTCTTGATGTCGGACCAGGCCGCGCCCTCCACCGCCCGCGACACCGCCCAGGCGATGGCCGTCGCGCCGGCTACCGCGATATCGGACTGATGGGTGGGACTGCAACTGAGTCGGACCGCACGGATGAAAGCCTGGCGATCCCGACTGGACAGCAGACAGCCCAATGGCGCCACCCGCATCGCCGCGCCATTGGTCACGCCATTGGCGCCAAGCGTATCAATGGACTGGCCGGACAAGATGGCCAGCAACGCGGCTTTGGAACTCGGTCCCAGGATGTTCTTATTGAACGCGTCTATCCCTTCGGCCCAGGCGATGATGTTTCGGGCGATGCGCTCCGGCTCCACCTCTCCGTCCGCCGCGATCAGCGCATCCATCAAGGCGATGGCTTGCTGAGTATCATCGGTGAACTCGCCGGCGGCGAATTCGGACGCGGCGAAATTCTCGGTGGGGCCAGGCAGAAAATCGTCGATCCAGCCAAAGAAACGCCACACCTGTTGCTGCGGCCAAAGTTCTGAAGGCATGCCCATCGCATCCCCCGCCGCCTGCCCATACAGTGCGCCGAGAATGAATGAATAGCCCTTGCTGCTAGTTGTCAAACCGTACCTCTTGAAACGCATGGGATAGTCACAGAAAACACTCGCCGCCGCGCCAGCGGCAAGGCTTTCGATTGGCATACTATGACAAGTCCAATATAAATCCAATAACACCAGGCTATCCTATCGGTCAGGTAGGCCACCGCTCCACGCCAGCCGCCCTCTCCTACCGCGCGCGCTTTGCTTTAGACTGGGTCCGCATGCACAGGAGTTTGCAACCGATATGATCGATATACTGGAATGTTTGTCCGCCAGCCTCAGCCACGCCGATCCCACCCCGCGCTATCTGCAGATCGCCAATGCGCTGGAACAGGCCATCCGTCAGCACCAGCTGACAGCCGGCGCCTTCCTGCCCACCGAGCGGCAACTGGCGGAAAAACTACGGCTGTCGCGTGTCACCATCAGCAAAGCGATGGCGGAGCTGGAAAAAAAACGGCTGATCACCCGGCTGCAAGGCGTGGGCACGCGCGTAGCGCAGGCTTTCTGCTACTCGCTCAACGATAGCGGGGGCTTTACCGAGCAAGTGCTGCGCAATGGCGGCACGGTGGACAATCAATGGCTGCTGCGACAGCGCGAAGCCGCTCCAGCCGCCATTGCAGCCAGGCTGCAACTGCCCGCCGACGCCGAGATCGCGAAACTACGCCGTCTGCGGCTGATGGATGGCGTGCCGGCCGCGCTGGAAACCACCTATATCCCGCTGGCCTTCCTGCCCGAGCCCGAGCGCCTGGAACATTCGCTATATCAATGGTGGGAACAGCGTGGCATCGAGATCGGCCACAAGCGCTTTCGCCTGGCATCCTGCGCCGCGGACCGTGACGCCGCCGCCTTGTTGAATCTGGCCGCAGGCATGCCGCTGCTGCGCATCCAGCAGACCAGCTTGAACGCCGCGCAACAGGTCTTGGAGTTCAGCGAGGTGCTGTGCCGCAGCGATCTCTATGAATTCGAGGTGCAGCTATGAGGCATGGGGATCGATAAACAAAAAACCCGCCCAGCGCTGCGCTGTGCGGGTCTTCGTCGTCTCGCGGACGGCCAAGCCGTCGTGGTGCCCCGGGCCGGAATCGAACCGGCACGACCGAAGTCGAGGGATTTTAAGTCCCTTGTGTCTACCAATTTCACCACCGGGGCGGGCAAAGAGACGGCGATTCTATCCCAGAGCCGAGCCGCTGGCAAACGGGCGCCATCCGCCGAACTCATGGGGAGCGCAGTCTTTCCGCCTGACGCGCAGGTCCAGCGCATGGCACGCATGAATGCACGCCACTCATTGCCCCCCATGTTTGGCGTGTAAAAACACACATATCAACGAGGAGCTGAGCTATGCGCAGCGACGAGCCGATCAAAACAGGGGAAGTGGAAAAGCGCGGGGAACCCGCGCGACAGCACCATGCGAGGCGCAGCCTCAGACCAAGCAAAAGCCCCGCAAGTCTTTGACTTACGGGGCTTTAACTGGAGGCGGGGGTCGGAATCGAACCGGCGTAGACGGATTTGCAATCCGCTGCATAACCACTTTGCTACCCCGCCGTTACCGGCGAACCACCAGCCATGGCTGATGATTTAAATTTGGAGCGGGAAACGAGGCTCGAACTCGCGACCTCAACCTTGGCAAGGTTGCGCTCTACCAACTGAGCTATTCCCGCAGGGGTAATGCCATGACAACATAGTGTGCTGGAGCGGGAAACGAGGCTCGAACTCGCGACCTCAACCTTGGCAAGGTTGCGCTCTACCAACTGAGCTATTCCCGCGTCGCATAATGCTATCGCAAAAGATAATGGAGCGGGAAACGAGGCTCGAACTCGCGACCTCAACCTTGGCAAGGTTGCGCTCTACCAACTGAGCTATTCCCGCGTCGCATATGCTATCGCAGAAGATTTGGAGCGGGAAACGAGGCTCGAACTCGCGACCTCAACCTTGGCAAGGTTGCGCTCTACCAACTGAGCTATTCCCGCATTCAAAACTGCTGTGATACTTCTGCTTTCTCTTCGCTGCTGCTAGAGCAGCGCTGAGAGATGCGAATTATAAGGATTTATCAGGCACTGTCAACACTTCAGACATCAATTTTTTTCCCGGAAAACTCCTTGGCGGCCATCCTCAGGTAATAAACCATTGACCACAAAGTCAAAATCACCGCCACCACCATGAAGGCATTGCCCAAAATTAATGTCGAAACCCCCGGCAGCAGCGGGCCGGCATACAGCAACAGCAGGATGGCCACCATTTGCGCGGCGGTTTTCAGCTTGCCGATATAGGCCACCGCCACGCTTTTGCGAGTCCCCATCTCCGCCATCCATTCGCGCAGCGCGGAGATGGCAATTTCGCGGCCGATGATGATCATCGCCATCCAGCCCTCGGTGCGCCCCATCTGCACCAGCAGGATCAAGGCCGCGGCGACGATCAGCTTGTCCGCCACCGGGTCCAGGAAGGCGCCGAAGGCCGAGGTCTGGCCCAGCTTGCGCGCCAGATAGCCATCCAGCCAGTCGGTGATGGCAGCCAAGGCAAAGATGGCGGCGCCCACCTGGTTACGGCTTTGCAGTAGCAGCACGGAATCCGGCAAAAAGAAAACCGCTACGCAGATGGGGATCAGGGCAACCCTGAGCCAGGTCAGGAATATCGGCAAATTGAAGGGCATCGGTGTCAGTAATCTTATTGTTTGCGGCCCGGTCAAAAACTGCGCGTCGGCCCCGAGCCACAACGAAACGCACAGCGGTGGTTACAGTGTATAAACGATGGCGCGCCTGCAATCAATGCAGGGCGTTGTAAATCTTCTCCGCCAGGGTGCGGCTGATGCCGTCCACCTGGGCCAGGTCGTCCATGCTGGCGGCGGCTACGCCGCGCAAGCCGCCAAAACGCATCAACAACTGCTGCCGGCGCTTGGCGCCCACGCCTGGAATCTCCTCCAACGTGGACGCGGTGCGCGCCTTGGCGCGCCGCGCGCGGTGGCCGGTGATGGCGAAGCGGTGGGCCTCGTCGCGCACCGTCTGGATCAGATGCAGCGCCGGATGGTCCTGCCGCAGCTGCAGGCTCTTGTCCAGATACGGCAGGATCAAGGTCTCCAGGCCCGGCTTGCGTTCCTCGCCCTTGGCGATGCCGACGATGGGCAGATTCAGGCCGATTTCGGCGAATACTTCCAAGGCCACGCCCACCTGCCCCTTGCCGCCATCTATGAACACCGCGTCCGGCAACCTGCCATCGCCCGCAGCCAGCTTGCCATAGCGACGTGACAACACTTCGCGCATCGCAGCGTAATCGTCGCCGGGCTTGGCGGTTTCGATATTGTAGCGTCGGTATTCTCCGGGCTGCATCGCGCCCTTGTCATAGATCACACAGGAAGCCACCGTGGCTTCGCCCATGGTATGGCTGATGTCGAAGCATTCGAAGCGGCCGGCCCCTTCCAGTTCCAGCACCTCGTTGAGCTGGGTCAGCCGCTGGTTCTGGGTGGCCTTGCTGCTCAAGCGCTGCATGATGGCCAGCGTCGCGTTCTTCTCCGCCATTTCCAGCCACACCCGTCGCTCGCCGATGGGGTTGCTGGCGATGGCCAGCTTGCGCTCGGCCTGCTGCTCCAGATGCTGGCGCAGAGTGTCGGAGATTTCGCCATTGATCAGGATGGCCGGCGGCAAGGGCGCGCCCAGATAATGCTGGGCCAGGAAGGCTTCCAGGCTGTCCGCCAGATCGCCCTCCTCGCCGCTGACCGGGAAGAAGCTCTTGTCGCCCAGATGCCGACCGCCGCGTATCATCACCAGATTGACGCAGAGCATGCCTTCCTGCTGCACCGCGGCCACCACATCGCAGTCCTGCTGGCTGGAGTTGCTGGACACGAACTGTTTTTCCTGCACCCGCGCCAAGGCCTGGATCTGATCGCGCAGCTCAGCCGCCTGTTCAAACTCCATTGCTTCCGCCGCCACCATCATGCGCTGGGTCAGTCCATCTATCAGTTCGCTCTGGCGGCCTTGCAGAAAGGCCACCGCGCTGGCGACGTCGCCGGCGTAGTCCTCCTTGGAGATGTGATCGACACAGGGGCCTGAGCAGCGCTTGATCTGGTACAGCAGACAGGGACGGGAGCGGTTGGCGAACACCGCGTCCTCGCAGGTGCGCAGCCGGAATACCTTTTGCAGGATCTGGATGCTCTCGCGCACCGCGTAACCGTTGGGATAGGGACCAAAATACTGGTTCGGTCGCTTCGGATCGCCGCGGTAATAAGCCATCTGCGGGAAGGCGTGACCGCTCAGCATCAGATAAGGATAGGACTTGTCGTCGCGGAACAGGATGTTATAGCGCGGCGACAAGGCCTTGATCAGATTGTTTTCCAGGATCAACGCCTCGGCTTCCGAGCGCGTGACCGTGGTTTCTATGCTGGCGATCTGGCGCACCATCAGTTGAATGCGCGGCGACTGGTCGTTCTTCTGGAAATAGGAGCTGACCCGCCGCTTCAGATCAATGGCCTTGCCGACATAAAGCACGCTGCCCGACGCATCGAACATCCGATACACGCCGGGCAGATTGGGCAGGGAGGCCAGAACCGCCTTGTAGTCAAAAGCCGTTTTCGACACTTATTTTCCGCACCAGGTTTGCACATTGGACTGCGCCTGGGCAATCAACTCATTGCGCTGGGCATCGGTGGCCAGCGCATTGGAGCCCGGCATGCGGATGCGGCCGTTCTGCTGCAGCGAGGCCAGCTGATCGCGCGCGCCCTTGCAGTTCTGCTCGCGTATCTTGGCGTTGGCGGCGGCAATCTTGGCGTTCTCCGCCGATACCTTGGCATTCTCGGAATCGACATCCTTTCCGCCCGCCTTCTTCGCCTCTTTCGCCGGCGCGGAAGCCGGCGCCGGCTGCGCCGGAGTGTTCAGCCGGCGCGCATTGACATGCGGCGGCGGCTGGTCGGAGTACACCGTCTTGCCGGCCTCGTCCTTCCACACATAGACCGCCGCGCTGGCGGCGGAAGACGCCAGCAAAGCCAGCAAAAACGTCCATACTAAGGTTGACTTCATCATCGACTCCCTGGGCCCGAATGCGCTGCGGATACTCAAATTGTAAGGCCTGCGCGGCCAGCGGGCAAAAAGGTAACAGGGTTGGCGGCGGAAAACCCGTTTTTTTGCAATAACGACAATGCCTCGGTATAATGCCGCTTTGCCGCAAAGGAAACGCCAAGATGCGTATCATCGAGAAAGCCTATACTTTCGACGACGTTCTCCTCGTCCCGGCCCACTCCGAAGTTCTGCCGCGCGACGTAGTCCTCTCCACCCAGCTTACCCGCAACATCACCCTGAAACTGCCCTTGGTGTCCGCCGCCATGGACACGGTGACCGAAGCCCGTCTGGCCATTGCCATGGCCCAGGAAGGCGGCATCGGCATCGTGCACAAGAACATGAGCGCCGCGCAACAAGCCAGCGAAGTGTCCAAGGTGAAACGCCATGAAAGCGGCGTGGTCAAGGATCCGATCACCATCGCCCCGGACATGCTGGTGCGCGACTTGGTGCTGCTGACCCGCCATCACAAGATTTCCGGTCTG
This sequence comes from Chromobacterium sp. LK1, assembly GCF_001043555.1. NCBI lineage: Bacteria > Pseudomonadati > Pseudomonadota > Betaproteobacteria > Neisseriales > Chromobacteriaceae > Chromobacterium > Chromobacterium sp. LK1. The sequence continues at coordinate 15,899 of NZ_LDUI01000067.1, forward strand.
CCGGTGATCGAAAACGGCAAGGTGGTCGGCATCGTCACCAACCGCGACCTGCGCTTCGAGACCCGCCTCGACCAGACCGTCGGCTCCATCATGACCCCGCGCGAGCGCCTGATCACCGTCAAGGAAGGCGCCAGCATCGACGAAGCCCGCGACCTGATGCACGCCCACCGCCTGGAGCGTGTGCTGGTGATCAACGACGCCTGGGAGCTGAAGGGTCTGATCACGGTCAAGGACATCATCAAGACCAGCGAACACCCCAACGCCAACAAGGATAACCAAGGCCGCCTGCGCGTGGGCGCCGCGGTCGGCACCGGCGGCGACACCGAAGAGCGCGTTGCCGCTCTGGTGAAGGCCGGCGTGGACGTGATCGTGGTCGACACCGCCCATGGCCACAGCCAGGGCGTGATCGAGCGCGTGCGCTGGGTCAAGCAGCAGTTCCCGCAAGTGGACGTGATCGGCGGCAACATCGCCACCGCCGCCGCCGCGCTGGCGCTGGTTGAAGCCGGCGCCGACGGCGTCAAGGTCGGCATCGGCCCCGGCTCCATCTGCACCACCCGCATCGTGGCCGGCGTGGGTGTGCCGCAGCTGACCGCCATCCACAATGTGTCCGAAGCGCTGAAGGGCACCGGCGTGCCGATGATCGCCGATGGCGGCATCCGCTTCTCCGGCGATATTTCCAAGGCGCTGGCCGCCGGCGGCAACTGCGTAATGCTGGGCGGCATGTTCGCCGGCACCGAGGAAGCCCCGGGCGAAGTCGAGCTGTTCCAGGGCCGTTCCTACAAGTCCTACCGCGGCATGGGCAGCCTGGGCGCGATGAGCCAGGGCTCGTCCGACCGCTACTTCCAGGACAACGAAGGCAATGTGGAAAAGCTGGTGCCGGAAGGCATCGAAGGCCGCGTGCCGTACAAGGGCTCCATCGGCCAGGTGATCCACCAATTGGTGGGTGGCCTGCGCTCCTCGATGGGCTACCTCGGTTGCGCCACCATCGCCGACATGCACGAGAAAGCGGAGTTCGTGGAAATCACTTCCGCCGGCATCCAGGAATCCCACGTCCACGACGTGCAGATCACCAAGGAAGCGCCGAACTACCACGTATCCCGTTAAGACCCGACGTCGTCAGGCCTCCTTTACGGCAAAACCCGCGCCAAACGGCGCGGGTTTTTTCATGGCCGAACCACAAGCGCGGTCAAAACGTGTTTCCGATCTCGCGAGCTAAGACGAGACAAGGCGAAAACGAGCGAAAAAGCGGAATGTACAAGTGGTACATGAGCATTTTGAGTTCAGTTTCAACGCCCATTTCTATCCACCCCGCCGACGCGCAGCAGATCGTAGACAGGTTCTCAGACCAGCGACAACATCAGCCGAGTGCGCAAGGCGGTGGGCGGATTGTCGTAAGGCGAATTCAAATACTCTTCCACGCACGGCACGCCGCCGAGCGCGCGCCCGCTGCCGGGCAACCAGTGCCGGTACAGCCAGGACCAGACCGTGGACAGCTCCGCGTACGGCCCAAGATGCGTCACGCAAGCGTACTCTCCGGCGGGAATCTCCCCCCATTCAAACCCATCCGGCAGCGGCCGCTCCTCCCAGGAATCCGGCACAGTCACGCAGGCGATGGAGCGCAGCTTGGCCTCCTCCGTCTGTTCCGTGTCATCCAGGTACATCCCGAATATGCGACCTGGCGCGTCGCCGACTGCGCAACCCGGGCTGATGGCCTGCAAAGCGCCGAAAGCTTGGCCGATTTCCATATAACTGCCGACATGGCGGCGCATCAGCACCTTCAGCCCCTTGTCCTGCTTGAGCAATGTCACTTCATGCATAACGGTCTCCCAGTCTTGCCTAGAAATGAACGCTCTGCGCTGGCGATAGCGGCCCGGACTCTCACCGTAAGCCCTGGCGAAGGCCCGGACGAAGGCCGCGGTGCCACCGTAGCCGGCGCGCGCCGCCACCCTCGACAAAGGCAGCGAGCCGCCGTCCAACTGCCTGGCCGCGCGATGCAGCAACAGCCGCTGCCGGGTCTCTCCCACCGTTTCGGCCATCAGGCCGCGATACACGCGGTGAAAGTGAAAGGGCGACAAGCAGGCCTCCTCCGCCAACCTTTCCAGCGGCACCGGCCCATCCAGATGACGCCACAAGTAGTCCAGCACTCGCAGCATCCGCCACAAATACGGCGAATCCGGACCGCCGTTGCGATAGAGCGTTCTCATGAAGTGAGCTTATCCCGCATTGATTGATTCTTTTTGCTGAGTTGGCTGTTGCATCAGCAACCATTGCATGCGCTGACACAAATCCACCACGTAATCCCATACCACCCGGTAACGCAGCGTGCGGCGGATGTCGCTGCGGCCGCTTATCCAGTAGGAGCGAATGATGCGCAGCTCCGGCAGCAGCTGGCGCAGCCGCGCGTCGTCGTAGGTCAGATAATACGGTAGCACCGCGATGCCGCCGTCGGCCAGCGCCGCCTGCTGCTGACCCACCACGCTGGTGCAGCGCAGATTAATCAGCGGATTGCGGCACAGGCCGCGGTGGAACATCAGTTCGCGCGAAAACAGCAAATCGTCGACGTAGCCGACGATGGGATGGCCGGCCAGGTCCTCGCGCTCGCGGATCGGCGCATGCGCGTCCAGGTAAGCCGGCGTCGCGTACAGGCCCAGGCAGTAATCGGTCAGCTTGCGCGTCACCACCATATTGGCCTGCGGCCGCTCCAGCGCGATGGCGATGTCCACCTCGCGGTTGGTGATGCTGACGAAGCGCGGCACCGACACCAGGTCGATCTCCAGCGCCGGATAGCGCGCCATCAGCCGCGGCAAGTGCCGCGACAGGAATAAGGAACCCAAGCCTTCCGGCGCGCCCAAGCGCACCAGGCCGGCCACCTCCACATGCCCCACCCTCGCCTCGTCCTGCATCCGGGACGCGGTGTTTTCCAGTTGCTCCGCCAGCGGCAGCAGCTGCCGGCCTGCCGCGGTCAACTGATATCCGTCCGGCTGCTGCACAAACAACGGCTGGCCCAACTGCCGCTCCAACTGCTCGATATGCCTGGCCACTGTCGCATGGGTGGTACGCAGTTGCCGGGCCGCCGCCAGCAGTTTGCCGCTGCGCTGCAAGGCCAGAAAATAACGGATGTCGTTCCAGTCGAACATTGCACCCTCCTCGCGTTTATGGTGCGCTTGCACACAACGATGGCAAGCTTCAACTGCACCGCTGTTAGAAAACTAACAGCCATTGTTCCGCTCTGGCTATTCCCAGTCCGGCCCGGCTTGATCTTATATGGTGGCGATACTGACGTCATAGGAAAGCGCGGCATGCAGGTATTGGCGGATACATTCGACTACATCATCGTCGGCGCGGGCAGCGCCGGTTGCCTGCTGGCCAACCGCCTGTCGCGCAATCCGCGGCTCCGCGTGCTGCTCCTGGAAGCCGGCGGCGAGGACAACTACCCCTGGATACACATCCCGGTGGGCTACCTCTACTGCATCGGCAATCCGCGCACCGACTGGTGCCTGCGCACCGCGCCCGAGCCCGGCCTTGGCGGGCGCAGCCTCAACTACCCGCGCGGCAAAGTGCTGGGCGGCTGCTCCTCGATCAACGGCATGATCTATATGCGCGGCCAGGCCGCGGACTACGACGGCTGGGCGGCCCAGGGCTGCCCCGGCTGGAGTTGGGACGAAGTGCTGCCGGACTTTTTGCGCATGGAGGACCACTTCGACAGCGCCCGCGCCCAGCACGGCCACGGCGGCGAATGGCGGGTGGAGCGGCAGCGGCTGTCCTGGGAGATTCTGGACGCTTTCCGCGACGCGGCGGAGCAGAGCGGCATCGCCCCAGTGGACGACTTCAATCGCGGGGACAACGCCGGCTGCGGCTATTTCGAAGTCAACCAGCGGGGCGGGCTGCGCTGGAACACCGCCAAAGCCTTTCTACGCCCCGCGCGCCAGCGCCCCAACCTCACCGTACTGACCCATGCCGAGGCGGAAACCTTGCTGCTGGAGGACGGCCGCGCCATCGGTATTGCATTCCTGCAACAGCGGCAGCGCTGGCAAGCGCGCTGCCGCGGCGAAATCATCCTGGCCGCCGGCGCCGTCGGCTCCCCGCTTTTGTTGCAGCGCAGCGGCATCGGCCCGGCCGCGCTGCTGCAAGAACACGGCGTCGCCGTGCGTCATGCGCTGCCCGGTGTCGGCGCCAACCTGCAAGACCATCTGCAACTGCGCATGGTGTTCAAGGTCAGCGGCGCGCGCACGCTGAACCAGCTGGCCAATAGCTGGACCGGCAAGCTGGCCATGGGCTGGGAATACCTGTGGCGGCGCAGCGGACCGCTGGCGATGGCCCCCAGTCAGCTGGGCGCCTTCGCCAAATCCGGCCCGGAACAGCCGCGCGCCAATCTGGAATACCATGTTCAACCGCTGTCGCTGGAACGCTTCGGCGAACCGCTGCACCCCTTCCCCGCCTTCACCGCCTCGGTATGCGATCTACGCCCGCTCAGCCGCGGCCGGGTCGCCATCGGAGGCGCGGGGCTGGATGCCGCGCCGCTGATCCAGCCCAACTATCTCAGCCACCCGCAGGATCGCGCCGTCGCGGTGACCGCGCTGCGGCTGACCCGACGCATCGTCGCCGCGCCGGCGCTCACGCGCTACCGGCCGGAGGAATACCTGCCCGGACCCGCCGCCCAGAGCGACGAGGAACTGGCCGCCGCCGCCGGCCGCATCGGCACCACCATTTTCCATCCGGTAGGCACCTGCAAAATGGGACAGGATACCGATGCGGTGGTCGATGCCAGACTGCGCGTTCACGGACTATCCGGATTAAGAGTGGCGGACGCCTCCATCATGCCCTCCATCACCTCGGGCAACACCAATTCGCCCACGCTGATGATCGCGGAGAAAGCCTCCCGCATGATTTTGCAAGACCGCCCCGCGCCGGACTGAGCGGCGCTGCGCAACATCGGCCCACCCAAACAGAGGAAGCCCACTTCCCGACCCACAACTTGTCGCAAAGCCACACCAAGAGGAGACAGCACCATGAGCAGCACCCTGACGCCCGCCGCCACGGCGGGACACACGATCAGCAGCTCCGAGCGCAAAGTGATCTTCGCCTCGTCGCTGGGCACCGTTTTCGAGTGGTACGACTTTTTCCTGTACGGCGCGCTGGCCGCGGTGATCAGTAAACAGTTCTTCGCCGGCGTCAATGAAACCACCGCCTTCATCTTCGCGCTGATGACCTTTGCCGCCGGCTTCCTGGTGCGGCCGTTCGGCGCGCTGCTGTTCGGCCGGCTGGGCGACATGATAGGCCGCAAATACACCTTTCTCGCCACCATCCTGATCATGGGCGTGTCCACCTTCCTGGTGGGCCTGCTGCCCGGCTACGCCAGCATAGGCATCGCCGCGCCCATCCTGCTGGTGCTGCTGCGCATGTTGCAGGGCCTGGCGATAGGCGGCGAATACGGCGGCGCGGCCATCTACGTGGCCGAGCACGCGCCGGACCATAAACGCGGCGCCTACACCAGCTGGATCCAGGTCACCGCCACTGCCGGCCTGCTGCTGTCCCTGCTGGTGATCCTGGCCTGCCGCAAACTCACCGGCCCGGCTTTCGACGACTGGGGCTGGCGCTTGCCCTTCCTGCTGTCGCTGGCGCTGCTGGCCATCTCCACCTGGATACGGCTGTCGATGCACGAGTCGCCGGCCTTCCTGAAAATGAAGGCCGAGGGCAAGCACTCCAAGGCGCCGCTGACCGAATCCTTCACCAACTGGAAAAATCTGCGCATCGTGCTCACCGCCCTGTTCGGCATCAACGGCGGCCAGGCTGTCACTTTCTACTGCGCGCAGTTCTATTCGCTGTTCTTCCTCACCCAAATCCTCAAGGTCGACTCACAGATCGCCACCCAGTTGCTGGTGGTTTCCCTGCTGATCGCCGCCCCGCTATTTCTGTACTTCGGCTACCTGTCCGACCGGATCGGCCGCAAGCCGGTGATGTTGACCGGCCTGCTGCTAGCGGCTCTGCTGACCTTTCCCGCCTTCAAATGGCTGACCGCCTACGCCAGCCCGGACATCGCCAACGCCGCGCGCCAGGCGCCGGTGGTGGTGGTGGCGGACCCGGCCAGCTGCCGTTTCCAGTTTGATCCGGTGGGCAAGGCCAAACTCAACACCAGCTGTGACCAGGCCAAGGCCTTGCTGGCCAAGAACGGCGTGCCCTACCAGCGTGAAGCCGCGCCCGCCGGCGGCGAAACCCAGATCAAGGTGGGCGGACAGACGCTGACCGGCTTCGACAAGGCCGCGCTGCTGGCCGCGCTGAAACAGGCCGGCTACCCGGACAAGGCCGACCCGGACAAGATCCACTACCCGATGGTGATAGCGGTGCTGGTGCTGCTCAGCCTGATCGCCGCCATGGTCTACGGCCCGCTGGCCGCCACCATGGTGGAACTGTTCCCCACCCGCATCCGCTATACCTCGATGTCGCTGCCCTATCACATCGGCAACGGCTGGATAGGCGGCCTGTTCCCCACCGTGGCGTTCTCGCTGGTGGTCTACACCGGCGACATCCTCTACGGCCTGTGGTATCCGGTCATCGTCTACAGCGTCAGCTTCGTGGTCTGCCTGTTGGGCTTGAAGGAGACGCACCGCGCCGACATCCATCAATAAGCTCCTTCCCACGCGCACGGCGGACCTCCCGGTTCGCCGTGTTTCTGGGTAGACTGGGGCTTTCGTCCCACCGCCCGCGCCGCCATGCCGATTCAACGTCTCAGCCAGTCCGAAACCCTGATCCTCAACCGCCACCGCTATCATCTGCGCCGCTGGGGCCCGCGCGACGCGCCGCTGCTGGTGCTGCTGCACGGCTGGATGGACAGCTCGGCCACCTTCCAATTCCTGGTGGACGCGTTGCCGGACGGCTGGCAAGTGGCGGCGCCGGACTGGCGCGGCTTTGGCGACAGCGACTGGAACCACGGCAGCTATTACTTCCCCGATTACCTGGCCGACCTCGACGCGCTGCTGGACGCGCTGTCGCCGCAACAGCCGGTCAAGCTGCTGGGCCACAGCATGGGCTCGATGGTCGCCGGCATCTACGCCGGCACCCGCCCCGAGCGCATAGAAAAGCTGGTGCTGGCCGAAGGCTTCGGCCTGGCCGCCACCAAGCCGGCGGAAGCGCCTGGCCGCTACGCGCGCTGGCTGCGCGAAACCCGCGCGGCGCCCGAGTTCGGCGACTTGCAATCACTGGACGCCGTGACCGCCAAGCTGCTGGAACGCAACCCCAGGCTGACGTCGGAGCGGGCCCAATGGCTGGCGCGCGAACTGACCCGGCAGCGGGACGACGGCCTCTACTACCGCGCCGACCCGCGCCACAAAATGGTCAACCCGGTGCTGTACCGGCTGGAGGAAGCGATGGCCTGCTGGCAGCGCATCAGCGCGCCGGTGCTGTGGGCGCTGGGCGGCGACACCGACGACCACCCGCTGGCCAAGAGCGTGGCCGCCAGCATGCCGCAGCGTCGCGCCTGCTTCGCCCAACTGCAAGAAACCGTGATTGCCGACGCCGGCCATATGCTGCAATGGGAACAGCCGGCAGCGCTGGCCGTGGCGATCCACGCGTTTTTCAGTCAGTCCCAATGAAAAAGCGCGGCCAAGCCGCGCTTTTCATGGCACACATACCGAATCAAACACCTAGATAACGCCGCTCCAGGTGCGCCTTGAAATGCGCCGGGTTCAGCGTCTCGCCGGTGGCGCGCCGCACCAGTTCGTCCGTGCTCCAGCGGCTGCCCTGGCTCCAGATATTGGCGTTCAGCCAATTGAAGATGGGCTCCAGATTGCCGGCCGCCACCTGCGCGTCCAGCTCCGGCTCGGCGCGGCGCAGGCTGGCGAAATACTGCGCCGCGTACATCGCGCCCAGCGTGTAGCTGGGGAAATAGCCGAAGCCGCCGTCGGTCCAGTGGATGTCCTGCATGCAGCCATTGCGGTAATTGCCGCGGGTATCCACGCCCAGATAGGCCATCATCTTCTCGTCCCACAGCGCCGGGATGTCCTCGGCCTCGATCTCGCCGTCCATCAGCGCGCGCTCGATCTCGAAGCGCAGGATCACATGCGCCGGATAGCACAGCTCGTCGGCGTCCACGCGGATGTAGCCCGGCTGCACCCGGCTGTACAAGCGTTGCAGATTCTCTAGCGCAAACGCCGGCTGCTCGCCGAAATGGCTGCGGATCAGCGGCGCGATCAACTGCAGGAAGGCCGGGCTGCGGCCCAGCTGCATCTCGAAGGACAGACTCTGGCTTTCATGGATGCCCATGGAGCGCGCGCGGCCCAGCGGCTGCTCCAGCCAGTCCTTGGGCAGGTTCTGCTCGTAACGGGCGTGGCCGGTTTCGTGAACAATGCCCATCAGGCTCTGGACGAAGTCATCGTCGCGGTAGCGGGTGGTGATGCGCACATCTTCCGGCACCCCGCCGCAGAAGGGGTGGCTGCTGACATCCAGCCGGCCGCCGTCGAAGTCGAAGCGCAGCAGCTTCATCGCCTCCACGCCTAAGGCGCGCTGCTGCGCCACCGCGAACGGCCCCACCGGCTCGATCACCGTTTCCGACGCCTGCTTGGCGCGCGCGCGTTCGATCAGACCCGGCAGCCAGGACTTCACCTCGGCGAAAATGCGCTCGATCTCCGCGCTCTTCATCCCCGGCTCGTACTTGTCCATCAGCGCGTCGTAACGGCTGCCGCCGCTGGCCTCAGCCAGCAAGCGGCCCTCCTCGCGCGACAGTTTGACCACCTCGCGCAGGTTTTCCAGAAAGCCCTTCCAGTCATTGGCCGGGCGCTGGCTGCGCCAGGCGTGCTCGCAGCGCGCGCCGGCCAGGGTCTTGGCCTCCACCAACTCCGCCGGCAGCAGATTGGCCTGCGCCCATTCGCGGCGCATCTCGCGCAGATTGGCGCGTTGCAGCTCGTCCAGGTTTTCCTGCTCCGCCGCGTCCAGCTGCTCCTTCAGCTGCGGCGCGGTGATGATGCCGTGAGTCAGCACCCCCAGCTCCGCCAGCGCGGCGGCGCGGGCGTCGTTGCCCTTGCTCGGCATCATCGCCGCCTGATCCCAGCCGGCGATGGCGCCGAGGTGGCTAAAGCGGTGCAGGCGGGCGAAAGTGTGGGTCAATGCCTGGTAGGCGGATGTGTGCGTCATCTTGTCTCCTCATCTAGTCGTAAAAGCATGATGCCATCAGACTATTTGATCTGACAACTTCCGCCCCAAAACCCGCCAAAGCCGCGTATTGACAAGGATTTTGATTTTGTACATTATCAACATCCCATGACTAGCATGAGGTAAGATCATGCCATCCATCGCCGCCCAACTCTTCCTCGCCTATCAGGACCGCGACTGGGAGCGCGCGCGCCGCCTGCTGCGCGACGACGCCGTGATGCTATGGCATTGCAGCGGCGAGTGCTTCCGCGGCGCGGACGCCATCGTCCACGTCAACCGCGTTTATCCGGAGGGCTGGAGCATACGCCTGCTGCAAGACAATCTGCTGACCGACGGCCGCTGGCACGTGGTGGCGCAGGTGGACCACGGCACGGCGCGCTACTTCGCCAATTCCCTGTTCACACTGGAACACGGGCTGATCAGCCAGATCGAGGAATACTGGGCCAGCGCCGAAGCGCCGCCGGCCTGGCGCGCGGGCTTGCCCGGCCGGGCCAGGCTGGAAGCCGCGCAGCCGGCTTGAGGCCGCCGGCAAGATGCGAAAGATCGTCAGCAGGAACCCTAAGCAAAGGAGACACCATGACCATGACTTTTGAGACCTACATCGCCATCCAGAACCACACCCCTGAGCACTCGGCCCCCATCAGCTTCGCCAAGGGTGCCCCGCTGTTGGTCGGCGAAAGATATGAAGGCCCGGAAGGCTGGGAGAATTGGTACTTTTGCGAGACACCGGGGCAAGCCGCAGGAGGCTGGGTGCCCGGTCAACTGATCGAATACATCGACGGCAAAGCGCTAGCCCGTGACAGTTATTCCGCACAGGAATTGGATATCCAAGCGGGCGAGCGGCTGCTCGGCTCCAAAACCTTGAATGGCTGGCTATGGTGTCGCCGGCAAGATGGCGAGGCATTCGGCTGGGTGCCACTCAATATCCTGAGACTGCAGTGAGAAGCCGGGCTCCGCGATAAACAGCCCCATTCGCAGAAACGCCCGCCTGGCGTCAAGCCTCGATGGTGCTGGCTTGCCATCCAAGCAGCCGTCCATTAGCTTGGCCTAGGGGTGCAAGCTGCCGTACGGCCTAGCCGTGCCGACTAACCTTGGAGGTCGGGTTCCAAACGACAGTCTTGTGTCCCAAATCTCCCCCACCCCGCCGCCTTGACCCCTCCCACCTCTGCCGCCACAATAGCGCGGTGCCGGCCGAATACCGGCACTGGGATTGGAACCCCATCTACACGTACTGCGAACTGGCCGCTCTTGCGGCCATTGTTCCTGCAGTCTGCACGCCCATAAGGCGGGCGCGGACGGCAAGGACGGCGTTTGCCGTGCCGATTTCGTACGTGGTCGGTGTTCCAACCTTGCAGTCTCGTGCCCGCCAATCCCGATTGGAACCGGAAAGTGGGTTGATCTCACGTAGCAGAATGCAGGAGTAACGATATGTCCCAAACCCTCCCCCCTCGCCGTTTCTACCGGCTCAAGCCCCACGAAAACCAAGCGACCCAACTGCCCTTCGTCCGTTATCTGCCGCAGCGCGGCCAGCCGCATCACTGGCAGATGCCGCCGGCCGACGACTATGTCGATGCCTGCGCCTATGGCCGCGAATGCGCCGCCCACCTGGCCCAGTTCTTCAAGGACCAGCCGCATAGGCTGAATCAGGGCCTGCTCGGCAAGATCGCCCACGATATGGATTTCAAGGACCCCGGCCACGCCCGCGGTTATTGGGTGGGCTTTTTCAGCTATGCCGAGCAGTTGATGGCGCTAGGCGCGCTGCGTTGTGATGTGTACGCTCATGTCGACAGCGTGCACGCCTTGCAGCAAGCGCAAACGCAGAAGTCGGAGTTGGAAGGCAAGGTGCCGTCGCGCAATAGCTAAGAACCTGTTTACGATCTGCTGCGCGTCGGCGATACAGCGTTTAAAACGTCTTCGAAATGCTCATGTGCCACCTGTACATTCCGCTTTCTCAGCCACAACGCCTTGTCTCGCCCTAGCTCGCGAGATCGTAAACAGGCCCTAAGAGCCTGTTCAAAGTCTTTTGAGTAAGAGCGAGACAAGGAGAAAACGGCTGAGAAAGCGGAATGTACCGCGGTACATGAGCATTTCGAAGTTGTTTTCAACGCCGTATCGCCGAAGCGCAGCAGACTATGAACAGGTTCTAAG
>NZ_LDUI01000068.1:0-3119 GCF_001043555.1 Chromobacterium sp. LK1
TTGATTGTGTTTGCGTTGTATTTTGAACGCACTGATCTTTAACAAACTGAAGAAGCCGAATATATAAAGACGGCGAGAAGGAAACGTAGAGTTAACTCTTTACGTGGACGGATCGTCATCTTGGGTATTTGATTGTATCTAGGCTACGTCGCCATATCAAAAGGGGCGGTGTAGTCGTCGCACAAACACACTTGTTGTTTTGGTGGCCTAGGTTACTGAAATGATAGGGTCAAGCGACTAAGTGCATCTGGTGGATGCCTTGGCGATCATAGGCGAAGAAGGACGTGTAAGCCTGCGAAAAGCGTGGGGGAGCTGGCAATAGAGCTTTGATCCCACGATGTCCGAATGGGGAAACCCCTCCGCAAGGAGATCCCGTGCTGAATACATAGGCACGAGGAGGCGAACGCAGCGAACTGAAACATCTAAGTAGCTGCAGGAAAAGAAATCAACCGAGATTCCGTTAGTAGTGGCGAGCGAACGCGGAAGAGCCTGTACGTGTTATGGATTGTGTTAGTGGAAGGTTCATGGAAAGGACCGCCATAGTGGGTGATAGCCCCGTACACGAAAACGCATTCCAAGGACTAGGCGTACGATAAGTAGGGCGGGACACGAGAAATCCTGTCTGAAGATGGGGGGACCATCCTCCAAGGCTAAATACTCATGATCGACCGATAGTGAACCAGTACCGTGAGGGAAAGGCGAAAAGAACCCCGGGAGGGGAGTGAAATAGAACCTGAAACCGGATGCATACAAACAGTGGGAGCGGACTTGTTCCGTGACTGCGTACCTTTTGTATAATGGGTCAGCGACTTACGTTCAGTAGCGAGCTTAACCGAATAGGGGAGGCGTAGGGAAACCGAGTCCGAATAGGGCGATTTAGTTGCTGGGCGTAGACCCGAAACCGAGTGATCTATCCATGGCCAGGATGAAGGTGCGGTAACACGCACTGGAGGTCCGAACCCACTAGTGTTGCAAAACTAGGGGATGAGCTGTGGATAGGGGTGAAAGGCTAAACAAACTCGGAGATAGCTGGTTCTCCCCGAAAACTATTTAGGTAGTGCCTCATGTATCACTTCCGGGGGTAAAGCACTGTTATGGCTAGGGGGTCATTGCGATTTACCAAACCATGGCAAACTCTGAATACCGGAAAGTGCGAGCATGGGAGACAGACGGTGGGTGCTAACGTCCATCGTCAAGAGGGAAACAACCCAGACCGCCAGCTAAGGTCCCAAATGATCAGTTAAGTGGTAAACGAGGTGGGAAGGCATAGACAGCCAGGATGTTGGCTTAGAAGCAGCCATCATTTAAAGAAAGCGTAATAGCTCACTGGTCGAGTCGTCCTGCGCGGAAGATGTAACGGGGCTCAAACTGATAACCGAAGCTGCGGATTTGCACGTAAGTGCAGATGGTAGGGGAGCGTTCTGTAGGTCTGTGAAGGTGTCTCGTAAGGGATGCTGGAGATATCAGAAGTGCGAATGCTGACATGAGTAGCGATAAAGCGGGTGAAAAGCCCGCTCGCCGAAAGCCCAAGGTTTCCTACGCAACGTTCATCGGCGTAGGGTGAGTCGGCCCCTAAGGCGAGGCTGAAAAGCGTAGTCGATGGGAAACGGGTTAAAATTCCCGTACTTTTATGCAGTGCGATGTGGGGACGGAGAAGGTTAGGTCATCAGACTGTTGGAATAGTCTGTTTAAGCCGGTAGGCTGGGGAGGTAGGCAAATCCGCCTTCCCTTAAGGCCGAGACGTGATGACGAGGGTCTACGGACCTGAAGTGACTGATACCACGCTTCCAGGAAAAGCCACTAAGCTTCAGCTGCATAAGAACCGTACCGCAAACCGACACAGGTGGGCAGGATGAGAATTCTAAGGCGCTTGAGAGAACTCAGGAGAAGGAACTCGGCAAATTGATACCGTAACTTCGGGAGAAGGTATGCCTCTTAGAGTGAATCCCCTGCGGGAGGAGCTTTGAGAGGTCGCAGAGAATCGGTGGCTGCGACTGTTTAACAAAAACACAGCACTGTGCCAACACGAAAGTGGACGTATACGGTGTGACGCCTGCCCGGTGCTGGAAGGTTAAGTGATGGGGTGCAAGCTCTTGATCGAAGCCCCAGTAAACGGCGGCCGTAACTATAACGGTCCTAAGGTAGCGAAATTCCTTGTCGGGTAAGTTCCGACCCGCACGAATGGCGTAACGATGGCCACACTGTCTCCTCCTGAGACTCAGCGAAGTTGAAGTGTTTGTGAAGATGCAATCTCCCCGCTGCTAGACGGAAAGACCCCGTGAACCTTTACTGTAGCTTTGCATTGGACTTTGAACAGACTTGTGTAGGATAGGTGGGAGGCTATGAAGTGGGAACGCTAGTTCTCATGGAGCCGTCCTTGAAATACCACCCTGGTGTGTTTGAGGTTCTAACCTTGGTCCGTGATCCGGATTGGGGACAGTGCATGGTAGGCAGTTTGACTGGGGCGGTCTCCTCCCAAAGTGTAACGGAGGAGTTCGAAGGTTACCTAGGTACGGTCGGAAATCGTGCTGATAGTGCAATGGCAAAAGGTAGCTTAACTGCGAGACCGACAAGTCGAGCAGGTGCGAAAGCAGGACATAGTGATCCGGTGGTTCTGAATGGAAGGGCCATCGCTCAACGGATAAAAGGTACTCCGGGGATAACAGGCTGATACCGCCCAAGAGTTCACATCGACGGCGGTGTTTGGCACCTCGATGTCGGCTCATCACATCCTGGGGCTGTAGCCGGTCCCAAGGGTATGGCTGTTCGCCATTTAAAGTGGTACGTGAGCTGGGTTCAAAACGTCGTGAGACAGTTTGGTCCCTATCTGCAGTGGGCGTTGGAAGTTTGACGGGGGCTGCTCCTAGTACGAGAGGACCGGAGTGGACGCACCTCTGGTGTACCGGTTGTGACGCCAGTCGCATTGCCGGGTAGCTAAGTGCGGAAGAGATAACCGCTGAAAGCATCTAAGCGGGAAACTCGCCTGAAGATGAGACTTCCCTGAGGGCTTGACCCTCCTGAAGAGTCGTTCGAGACCAGGACGTTGATAGGTCGGGTGTGGAAGCGCTGTGAGGCGTTAAGCTAACCGATACTAATTGCTCGTGAGGCTTGATCCTATC
>NZ_LDUI01000069.1:0-684 GCF_001043555.1 Chromobacterium sp. LK1
AGCAGGCTTTGCACCCGCTTGAGCCCACTCTGGCAGCGCGCTAGCGCTTTGAGGGCTCCTTTGCGATCAGTCACCTCCGCTGTAGTCACTGCTACCGCGTGCGGTAAGCCCTGGGTATCCACTACGATATGGCGTTTGATGCCTGATATCTTCTTACCCGCGTCGTAGCCTTTTAACCCTGCTGTATCAGTGTTCTTCACGCTCTGCGCGTCCACGATCAAGAGCGTGCTTGAGGCGTTCCGCCCCAGTTTCTCTCGGGCCGCGCCAACCTGATTTTTTTAATGCCAACTCCAACACGCTTACGCCGTGCAAGTCAGGTGCAGTCCATTTTCGCCAATACGCATAGACGTTCTGCCACTTGGGAAAGTCAGGCGGTAGATAGCGCCACTGACAACCTGTGCGCAGAAGATAGAGCACAGCGCAGAACACTTCATACAGATCCAGCTGTACCGGTTTGGTGTTACGTCGAACGCCACGCAGCAGCGGCTCTATCTGAGCAAACTTTTCTCGACTAATGTCGCTTGGGTAGGATTTTCTCTTCACTAGCCCATTATCGCTTACAAAAAGATCGTAAACAGGTTCTAAGAGCCTGTTCAAAGCCTCGCGGGCATCGGCGCGCGCCCGGCAAGTCCGCATCCAGGGGATGGGCTTGGCGGGCGCGGTTTGCGGCGGCGCGCGATGGCG
>NZ_LDUI01000007.1:0-17053 GCF_001043555.1 Chromobacterium sp. LK1
TCATAACTTTGCGAGTGTGAGCCCTTAGAATGCGTTTACGATCTCGCGAGAAAGGGCGAGACAAGGCGAAAACGAGCGAAAAAGCGGAATGTACTCGTGGTACATGAGCATTTTGAGCTTGGTTTCAACGCCGTATCGCCGCAGCGCAGCAGACTTTGAACAGGTTCTAAGAAAACCGCGGCGCGGCCAATGGCCGTACCGCGGTTGTGGAACGCGACTCAAGAACTCAGTCCGCCGGCACCTTGTCCGCCTGCAGCGCGTAGCGCGCGATCTCGTCCTTGCGCATGAAGGCGACGCCGGCATGGCCCTGCGCATAGCGGATGAACTGCTCCAGCGCCTTGACCCGCGCCGGCGAGCCGGAAATACGGTCGTGGGTGCTGATCGACATCATCCGCCGCCGCGAACCCGCCTCGGCGTAGAGCACGTCGAACTCGGCCTTCAGATCCGACAGATAAGCCTCATTGCTCAGCGCCGGCGAATCGAAACGCACGATGTCGTTGTTGCGCAAGGTATAGGGCACCACCACGAACGGCTTGCCCTTGACCGGCACCGTGAACGGCTCGTCTCGGCTGACGTTGTCGATGTGATAGAGAAAGCCCAGCTGCTGCAGAATGCTCAGGGTATTGGGCGTGCCGCGCAGCCAGAAGGCGTTGAAGCCCACCGGCCGCGTGCCGGTGGCGCGCTCGATGCTGGCGATATTGGCGCTGTAGGCCGCCAGTTCCTGCTCCGGCGTCATCGGGTATTGCGGCTCCCAGGTTTGGCCGTGCGCCGCCGCCTCGTGGCCGCGCGCCACGATCTCGCGCGCCAGCCGCGGGCTGCGGTCCACCGCCTGCCCCACCATGTGCGAAGTCACCTTGACCCCGGTGCGGTCCCACAAATCCAGCAGCCGCGGAATGCCCTCCTTCACGCCATAGTCGTACCAGCTTTGCATCGGCAGATCCGCGTACTTGGGGTCCAGCGGCGGAAACGGCCCACTAGCGCCGCGCTCCGGCTGCGCGCCAGCCTCGAACTGCATGGAAATCGAAATCGCCAGGCGGGCGCCATTCGGCCAGAAAGCGCCGCCGCTTGTTGAAGTTGTCGTCATCTTGCTTGCTCCTGTCGCCGCCAGCGCCGCGCCGTGCGCCAGCATCAGCGCGGTGCTGCCCGCGGCCGCGCCGGCCAGGAACTGGCGACGATTGATGGGTAGGGTATCGGACATCTCGAGTCCTCTCTCTTGGGGCGGGCCTACAACAAGGCCCCGCCCTCCACGTCCAGCACCGCGCCAGTGATGAAGCCGTTGGCCATCGCCAGCAGATAGGCTTGCGCCAATTCCCACGGCTGGCCGACGCGGCCGACGGGCAGGCCCTGGCCGATGCGGGCCAGCGTCGCCTGACGCGCGGCCGAGCCGGCCTCGCCCCATAGCTCGGTGTCCACCACGCCGGGGCTGACCACGTTGACGCGGCGCGGCGCCAGCTCCTTGGCCAGATTCTTGGCCGCCGCTTCCAGCGCGGCGTTGACCGTGCTTTTCAGCAGGCCGCCGCTGGAGAATTTGCGCGCCAACAGGCCGGAGGTGAAGGTCACCGACGCCCGCTCCGCCAGATAGGGCAAGGCCTCGCGCAGCGCCAGCAGGCTGCCGAACAGCTTGACGTCGAAAGTCTGCCGCAACGCTTCCTCGCTCAACTCGGCCAAGGCCGGCGCGCCGACCCGGGCACCTGCGGTCAGCACCAGGTGATCGATGCGGCCGATGTCGGCGAAGGCCCGGGCCAATGCCCGGCTGTCGGTAATGTCCGCCTGTATACCTTCGCGATCCGCCTCGGATTGGGCGCTACGTCCCAGCACATAGACCCTCGCGCCGGCCGCCACGGCCGCGTCCGCCACCGCTCGGCCGATGCCGGAGCCGCCACCCAGCACCACCACGACCTGGCCGTGGAAAGAAAAATCCGCTGCGTTCATGGCTTCACCACGCCCAGTTGCCGCATCAGGGTCAGATTGTCTTCCAGATGCCAGTTCTCGGCGATGCGGCCGTTCTTGACGCGGTACAGGTCGAAGGCCTGGAACTCCACCGGTTGGCCCTGGCCTTGCACATCGCCGAAGCGGCCGCTGAAATGGCCCTGGAAATGCAGGCGCAGCGCGACGCGGTCGCCGGCCAGCACCATATCGGTGACGTCCACCTTCAAATCCGGCACCGCGGCGCGGAACTGGCGCGAAGCCTGCAAGGGCCCGGCCACGCCCTGCTGACGGCCGGCGGGCAGAGTGCGGTCGATGAAGTCGGGGTCCAGCGCCAGCTCGGCGTAGCGAGGATCGCCGCTGTTCCAGAATGCCGCGTAGCGCAATGCGGCCAGTTTCACCGCCGCCACGCTGCCAGCCGGGCGGTCCGCCCACACCCGCGCCGGCTGCGGCAGGTTTTCCGCCGCGCCGGCGAAGGCCGTACTGAAGGCCAGGCCGAAGCCCAGCGCCAAGGTCAAAGCTTTCATCATCGTCTCCCGATTGCGGCGTCGCCACCACGGCGACACCGGACCAGCGCATTGTGTCGCCGCCCAAGGAATTTGATAATTGGCTTTAAATTTGGATGATCTGCTTGTTCAATTTGAAAATAGGCGCAAAAAAAAGCGAAGCTCCAGCGCTTCGCCTTTCTCAAAGAACCTGTTTACATAGGTTCTTTGAGCCTGTTCAAAGTCTCGCGAGCAAGAGCGAGACAAGGCGAAAACGAGTGAAAAAGCGGAATGTACAAGTGGTACATGAGCATTTTGAGCTCGTTTTCAACGCCGTATCGCCGAAGCGCAGCAGACTTTGAACAGGTTCTTAGCCGCCGGTGCCGCCCACGGTCAGCCCTCCGTCTATGCGCAGCGTGGGCTGGCCCACGCCCACCGGCACGCTCTGGCCTTCCTTGCCGCAGACGCCGACGCCCTGATCCAGCTGCAAATCATTGCCTATCATGCTGACGTAGTTGAGCACGTCCGGCCCGTTGCCTATCAGGGTGGCGCCCTTGACCGGGTAGCTGAGCTTGCCGTTTTCGATGCGCCAGGCTTCCGACGCCGAAAACACGAACTTGCCGCTGGTGATGTCCACCTGACCGCCGCCGAAATTGACCGCGTACAAGCCGTCCTTGACCGAGGCGATGATTTCCTGCGGATCGTGCTGGCCGGCCAGCATATAGGTATTGGTCATCCGCGGCATCGGGATGTGGGCGTAGGACTCGCGACGGCCGTTGCCGGTGGCGCCCACCTGCATCAGGCGCGAATTCATCGCATCCTGCATATAGCCCTTGAGCACGCCATCCTCGATCAGCACGGTGCGCTGAGTGGGATTGCCCTCGTCGTCTATCGCCAGCGAGCCGCGCCGCTCCTCCATCACCCCGTCGTCCACCACCGTGACACCCTTCGCCGCCACCCGCTGGCCGATCTTGCCGGAAAAGGCCGAAGTGCCCTTGCGGTTGAAATCGCCTTCCAGGCCATGACCTATCGCCTCGTGCAACAACACGCCGGGCCAGCCCGACCCCAGCACCACGGTCATCTGGCCGGCCGGCGCCGGCCGCGAATCCAGATTGGTCAGCGCCTGATGCACCGCCTGGCGCGCATAGCGCTCCAGCACCTCGTCGTCGAAGTAGGCCAGGTCGAAGCGGCCGCCGCCGCCGCTGGAGCCCTGCTCGCGGCGGCCGTTTTGTTCGGCGATCACCAACACCGACAGCCGCACCAGCGGCCGCACATCGGCGGCGCGCACGCCGTCGTGGCGCGCCACGTAGACCACATCGTATTCGCTGGCCATGCCGGCCATCACCTGGATCACCCGCGGGTCCAAGGCGCGGGCCATCCGCTCCACTTTTTCCAGCAAGGCCACCTTGGCCGCCGCTTCCAGGCTGTGACACGGGTCCAGCGCCGGATACAGCGGCTTGGGCGCGCGCAGGGTCTGCGCGCCGGCGGAACCGTCGCCGCCCGCCTGGCCGATGGCGCGCACCGCGTCGGCGGAGCGGCTCAGGGCCTCCAGGCTGATGGCGTCGGAATAGGCGAAGGCGGTCTTGTCTCCGGCCACCGCGCGCACGCCCACGCCTTGATCGATGCTGAAGCTGCCGGACTTGACGATGCCCTCTTCCAGGCTCCAGGCCTCGCTGCGGGTGTATTGAAAATAGAGATCGGCGTAGTCGATGGCGTGGTGGCGCATGCGCGCCAGCGTGGCTTCCAAAGCCGCCTCGTCCAGACCGTAAGGCTTGAGCAGCAGGCTGTCTGCCGCGGAGAAAGCATCTTGCATAGTGTCGGGTTCTTTCACGCGAGTACGCGGTGCGCCAGCGCCGGCAGGCGGGTGCGCACCGACTGGATCAATGTCGGGTCGATTTCGGCGAGGATCATGCCCTCGCCCTTGTCAATTTCGGCCAGCACGCGGCCCCAGGGATCGATGATCATCGAATGCCCGTGGGTCTTGCGGCCGTTGTCGTGTTCTCCGCCCTGCGCCGAGGCCAGCACATAGCTCTGATTCTCTATCGCGCGCGCGCGCAGCAAGGGCTCCCAATGCGCCTCGCCGGTGGTGGCGGTGAAGGCCGCCGGCAAAATCATCAGATCATAGGGCGACAACTGGCGGAACAGCTCGGGAAAGCGCAGATCGTAGCAGATGCCGAAGGCCATCTCGGCGAAGCCCAGGTCCGCTTTCACCGGCTGCTCGCCCGGACGGATGGTGTTGGATTCGCAATAACTCTCGCCCAGGCCGGAGAAGCCGAACAGATGGATCTTGTCGTAGCGCGCGCGCACCTCGCCGTCCGGGTCGAACAGCAAGGTGGTGTTCAACACCCGCTGCGGCTCCGGGCTGCGCAGCGGCACGGTGCCGGCGGCCAGCCACACGCGGTTCTCCCGCGCCATCCGCGCCAGCGCCTGCTGGATGGGACCGTCGCCATAGGCTTCGCACACGGCCACCTTGTCGGTTTCCTGCCGTCCCATCAGGCAAAAATACTCGGGCAGGACCACCAGCCGCGCGCCCTTGGCCGCGGCTTCCGCCACCCAATGCGCGGCGCGCCGTACATTGGCGTCCACGTCGGAGCCGGACACCATCTGCACCGCCGCCGCCAAAAATTTCTGCTTCATGGTTTTCCCCCTTTGTTCTGCTGTATCGGACCGATCGCGGTGCGCACCACCTTGGGATCGCGCAGCGAGCCGCTCACTTCGTAATCCACCGACAGGATGCGGCCCACCGGATCGCGCAGCACTTTCTGCGCCGCCAGCGTGGCGATGCCCACCACCGGGTTGAGCAGGGCCGCGCCCGCCGCCAGCGCCACGCTCTCAGCCAAGCGCGGCAGCACATGCACCTTCAAGGCCTGGCTCTCCTTGCCCAGATCCAGCACTCCGGAAATCGTCACTTCCGCGCCCGGCCCCTTCATCTCCACCTTGGGGGAGGTGAACAGACCGTTGCGCGCCTTCGCCTCGCCCTTGAGGGTGTCGAAGGCGAAACCGTCGCTGAACACATCGGTGAAGTCCAGGCGGATGCGGCGCGGCAGCGACTGCAGGCTGAGCGCGCCCAAAAGCTTGACCACGCCCGGGTCCACCTTGGCGAAGCGTCCGTCCTTGAAGTCTAGCGCCAATTCGCCGGATACCTTGGCCAAATCCAGATCGCCCAGGCCGCCGGGCCAATTCAAGCGGCCGCTGAGCGTGCCCTGGCCGTTGCGGAAAATCTCGCCCTGGCCCAGCCGCGTCAGCAGCTTGCCGGCATCGCTGACATTCAGTTCGAAACGGGCGTCGACATTGCCGGCGCCGCGCGCGTCCGAACGCACCGTGGCCTTCAGCGTGCCGTCGTTGGTGGTCAGCCGCAGCGGCGCCATCTGCCAGACACTGCCGTCGCGGCGCGCCTCCAGCTCCAGCCGGCCCACCGAGCGTCCTTGCAGCACCAGTTCGCCGACGCGCACCTTCATGTCCGGCAATTTGCGGTTCAGCATCGACGCCTCGTCCGTCGCCTTGCTGTCAGCCGCGCCCTCCTTCTTGTCCGCCGGCAGGCTCAAGGCCAGCCGGCTGAGATTGGCCTGCAGCAGGCCGTCGCCTTCCGGCCGATAACTGGCATCGCCGCTCATCTCATTGGAACGCAGCTGTATGGTCCAGGCCTTGGACAATTCGCGGTTGCCCAGCTTGGCGTTCACCTTATGCAGGCTCAGCCCGGGCAGCACCAGCTCCGGCGTATCCAGTTCCAGCTGCACCGCCGGCAGCGCCGCCGGCTCTCCGCTCGCGGATTGAGCGCCATCGGCCAGCTTCAGCCAATCCTCCAGCACCACCTTGGGCTGCGCCACCCGCACCGCCAATCCAGTCGCCACCGGCTCTCCCGGCGCGCGGCCGACGCCCAGCGCGCCGGCTTGCAACTCGCCGTGCTCGTCCAACCGCAAGCGGCCGCTGAGCATGCCCTCCAGGCTGAACTCCAGCCGCTGGGTCTGGACGCCGCGCATCTGCTGCGGCCGCAGCTGCAATTGCAAAGGCAGCGCCGCGGCGGCGGCCTTGGCCAGCGGCGCTGGCAAATCGAAGCCGGTGCCTTGCAGATCCGAGCTCACGGCCAAGCTTTCCAGGCCCTGCTTGACGACGAACTGCGCGCGGTAGCCTGACTTGCCCGCCGCCCGCGGCGCCAGCGCCGGCAGATATTGTTGCAACACTTGGCGCGAATCGGCCTGGCCGGTCAGTTCGAAACGCATGCGCTTATCGACGCCGGTATTGGCCTTCAGCTGGAACGGCCCGCCAAAGCCGACGAACTGCAGGCCGGGACTGTCCACGCCGCGCTCGGTAAAGGTCAGCCGGCCGCGCGTCTTGCTCAGCGGCGGAATCGGCAGGGACTTGAAGCGCAGCGCGTTGTCGGCGAAGTGAAGATCGCCGCGCACCGCCACGCCTTGCTCTCCGGCCAGCGGTATCGTCAATTTCAGATCAAGGCTGGCGTCGCCGCCGGCCTCGATCTGGCCGGTGAAGCCGTCCAGCCAACCATCCACCGGGCTTTGGGTGGTGAAGGCCAGCATGCGCTGCAGGCGATCGGCCGCGCGGCCCTCCACCGTCAGCATGGGCACCTCGGCGCCCAGATGGGCGATCACCGCCTTGACGCCGCTCAGCGGCACGCCCACGGTGCTGGCATGGCGCGCGTTCACTTCCATGCGCTCATTGTGGAACAGCAATTGGGCATCAATGTCGTCAATGCGCGGCCAGCCCGGCTGATAGCTGAGACGCGCGCGCTCCACTTCGGCTTCCACCAGAAACTCACCGCCCTTGCCGCCGACGAAGGGAAACTGCTCCAGATCGCCGCGCAGCTTCATTGTCGCCTGGCGCAGCTGCCCGCCCTGTAGCGCCTGGCGCAGCCAGCGCATGGTGTGTTCGCCGACCTCGGTCGGCAGATAATCCACCACCCTGGCCGCCGGCACCCCGGCGATGCTGGCGCGCAAATCGGCGACGCCGGCGCCTTCGCCCTGATGGCGGTAACTGCCCTGCAGGCTGCCGGACAGCTCGGCGTTGGAGAAATCGACCCGGCGGAAATCCAAGGTCACGGCCTGTCCCTGCCGCTGCCAGTCCACATCGGCGGTCAGCTTGTCGAAAGCCAGCGGCGCGACGAACACCGAGGGATAGCTGACCTGGGACTTGCCGGTGTCCAGCTGCAGCCGGCCGCCGTTTTCGTCGAAGTTGATCGCGCCGCTGACGCCAGCCACGCCGGGCAGGCCATCGAAAGGCTGCCAGGCCAGTTTCTCGAAGCGGGACTTGAGCTTGAACGCCTTGGGAGCTTCCAGCGCGCCCTTCCAGCTGACGGTCAGGTCGCGCAAGGCACCGCTGGGCGAGAAACGCGCGAACAGCGGGTTGCGATCGGCGCCCAGCGCGTGAATGAAGGGGGTCAGATGACCTAGATCGACATTGTCCAGCGTCAGCTGGCCGAAACCCTGCGCGCCATAGCGCCACTCGCCGTCGATATTGGAGTTGTCGAAGGCCAGGCCGCTGGCGCTGGCCAGGGTGAGCCGGCTGGCCTTGACCTTGTAGCTGCCACTGAGTTGGCGCGTCAGCTGCAATTCGCCCTGCAACCGCGGCAGCACCAATTCATGCGAATCCGGCGGCGTGTACGCTGCGTCGTGGACATTGACATTGGCGGTCAGCCCATCGATGGCGCCGTCGGAGAAGGACATCTCCACCGTGCCACTGCCCTCGCCGCTGCGCAGCATGCCCAATTGCTGCAGATAACGCGTCCACGAGCCCACCTTGGCGCCGTCCAGCGCCACCTTGAGCGAGCCCGACCACTGCTGCCAGGCGGCGATATCGTCGCCGCGCCAGGACGCAGTCAGATCAAAGCCCTTGCCCAAGGACGCCGCCGGCTGGCCCGACAGCTTCAGGTTGTGACCGAGCAGGCCGGCGCTCAGCTTGAGCTGGCCCTGGCTCAGGTCCAGCCGCGGCAGGCCCAGCAGCTCATCCTGCCAGCTCAGCCGCGCATCGCTGATTTCCAGGCTGGGCTGACGCAGCAGCCAATTGCCCAGGCCGCTGTCGGACGGGCCGGAAGTCAGATCGAAACCGTTCAGATAGATCACGCCCTGGCGCGAGCGCAGCAGCTCCACCGTCGGCCCCTTGACCACCACGCTGGCCAGCCGCGGCTCCAGCGCCAGCAAGGAACGCCACGACGGCTCCAGCGATACCTGGCGCAAGGTCAGCGCCTTGCCGTCCTGCGGATTGGCGATGGTGACGCCGCCCAGCTCGAAACGCGGCCCCACGGTCAGCCACTCGCCGGACAAGGCCGCCACCTGCACCGGCCGTCCCAGCGACTGGCTCAGATAGCGCTCCAGCGGCTGGCGAAACTGGTCCAGATTGGGCAGCACCCAGAAAGTGAACGCGCAGAACGCTACCAGCAGCAGCATCAAGGCGGCGGCGATGGCCATTCCCAACAGCGCACAGGTCCGTTTCAGGACCTTGATCACATGGATATGGGACAGAACGGAGAATAGCTTTTCCAAATGCGGCAAACCGTTACAATGTGGCCATCAAGAATTGACATGCCGTAGAGGCCTATTATGCCAGCAAACACGGCCGCTGCCATTGCCCGCAGCCGCGAGTTCTCCCACTATCTGCAGCGTTTGCTGACCGCCCGCCCCGAGGAGCTGGAGCGGCTGCAAGCCCGGCTAGGCCAGCCTTTTGACGCGGCGGAGATGGAAGCCTTCGCCGACTGGCAGGCGCTGAGCGACGCCGAAGGGCTGGCGCCGGCGCTGCGGCGGCTGCGCCAGGCGGTGGTGGCGCGGCTGATCTGCCGCGACCTCAACGGCCTGGCGAGCCTGGACGAGGTGGTGTCCACCGTCAGCGCGCTGGCTGATTTCGCCGTAGAACGGGCGCTGGCCTCGGCGCGCGCCGGCCTCGCCCACTACGGCCAGCCGATAGGCGAGGATAGCGGCGAGGTCCAGCAGTTGATCGTCATCGGCATGGGCAAGCTGGGCGGCGGCGAGCTCAACGTCAGCTCCGACATCGACCTGATCTTCATCTACCCCGAGAGCGGCGACACCGACGGCGCCGCCCATGGCGGCCGCAGCATCAGCAACCACGAATACTTCACTCAGATGGGCAAGAAGCTGATCGCCCTGCTCAACGACGTCACCGCCGACGGCCAGGTGTTCCGCGTCGACATGCGGCTGCGGCCCTACGGCGACTCCGGCCCGCTGGCGATGAGTTTCGCCGCGCTGGAAAACTATCTGCTGAGCCAGGGCCGGGAATGGGAGCGCTACGCCTGGATCAAGGCCAGGGCGCTCAGCGGCGACGCGGCGGCGCTGGCCGACATGGCCCGCCCCTTCATCTACCGCAAATACCTGGACTACAGCGCCTACGGCGCGATGCGTGAACTGCATGCGCAGATTCGCCGCGAAGTGGCGCGCCGCGACATGGCCGACAACATCAAGCTGGGGCCCGGCGGCATCCGCGAAGTGGAGTTCATCGCCCAAGTGTTCCAGCTGATACGCGGCGGCCGCGACCGCAGCCTGCAACTGCGCGGCACTCGCGAAACGCTGCGCCGGCTGGGAGAACTGCGGCTGCTGGAGCCCGCCGCCGTCACCGAGTTGCTCGAGGCCTATGCCTTTCTGCGCAATCTGGAACACCGGCTGCAATATCTGGACGATCAACAAACCCAAACCTTGCCCAGCGGCGCGGACAACCGCGCCCGCATCGCCGCCAGCATGGGCTGCGCCGACTGGGAGCAGTTCATGAATCGGCTCAACCAGCAGCGCCGCAAGGTCACCCGCCACTTCGAGCAAGTGTTCATCCTGCCCACCGAGGGCGCCGCCGATCATCCGCTCTCCGAACTATGGCTGGACATCGCCGACTGCCTGCCGGTGGAAAAACTGCAAGCGCTGGGCTTCTCTGAACCGGAACAAGTGGCGCGCCAACTGCAAAGCCTGGCTCAGGGACAGCGCTACCAGCAGATGCCGCTGAACGGCCGCAAGCAGTTCGACCAATTGATGCCGGCGCTGATCGAGGTCGCTTCCCGCTTCGACAACGCCGACGCCACGCTGGCGCGCATCATCGCGCTGATGGAAGCGATCAGCCGCCGCGCCTCCTACCTGGCGCTGCTGACCGAATACCCGCAGACCCTGCAGCGGCTGGCCTCGCTCTACTCGTCCAGCGCCTGGGTCTCCGGCTATCTGACCCGCCACCCGATACTGCTGGACGAACTGCTGGACGCGCGCGTGCTCTACGCCACGCCGGACTGGCCGCAGCTGGAAGCACAGCTGGAACAGCAACTGAGCCAGGCCGACGGCGACGTGGAGGCCAAGATGGACGCGCTGCGCCATTTCCAACACGCGCAATCCTTCCGCCTGGTGGCGCAGGACCTGGCCGGCATGTGGACGGTGGAGGCGCTGTCCGACCAACTGTCGCTGCTCGCCGACATCGTGCTGGCGGCCACGCTGCGCCACGCCTGGCTGGACATCCCCAGCCGCCACTGCGACACGCCGCGCTTCGCCATCATCGGTTACGGCAAGCTGGGCGGCAAAGAACTGGGCTACGCCTCGGACCTGGACCTGATCTTCCTCTACGACGACGAACATCCGGACGCCGCCGAGCTGTACTCGCGGCTGGCGCGCAAGATGTCCACCTGGCTGACCAGCGCCACTGCCGCCGGCGTGCTCTACGACATCGACCTGCGGCTGCGCCCCAACGGCGCCAGCGGCCTGCTGGTCAGCTCGGTCAACGCCTTCCGTCAGTATCAGGAGCAGCAGGCCTGGGTTTGGGAACACCAGGCGCTGACCCGCGCCCGCTACGTGGCCGGCGATGCCGAAGTCGGCGCCCAGTTCGAGCAGGAGCGCCACGCCATCCTGACCCGCAGGCGCGATCTCTCCACGCTGCGCGACGAGGTGCTGGCGATGCGCCAGCGCATGCTGGACAGCCACCCCTCCCGCGATGAAGACCCCAAGAACGCGCGCGGCGGCATCATAGACATCGAATTCATCGTCCAATACCTGATTCTGGCCCACGCCCACGCGCTGCCGGCGCTGACCGCTAACGCCGGCAATATCGCGCTGCTGGCCACCGCCGCCGAGGCCGGGCTGATCCCCGCCGCCGCCGCCGAAGCCGCGCGCAACGCCTACCGCCACTACCGCCGGCTACAGCACTCCGCCCGGCTCAACGAACGCCAGACCGTGGCGCCGGACGCCGCCTTGCTGGAGGACTACAGCCAATGCCGAGCGTTGTGGCAACGCGTATTCGAGCAAGCGCTCAATTTTTCCTGACAAACGGTTCACAGCGTCATGGCGGCGAGATAAACTCATTGGATAAGGCCGGACCGCATCCGGCCCAACCCGCAAAACGAAAACACAATATTGGAGAACACCAAGATGTCGATGGCTGATCGTGACGGATATATCTGGTATGACGGCAAACTGGTTGACTGGCGCGACGCCACCACCCATGTGCTGACCCACACCCTGCACTACGGCATGGGCGTGTTCGAAGGCGTGCGCGCCTACGAAACCCCCAAGGGCCCGGCCATCTTCCGTCTGGAAGACCATACCGCGCGGCTGTTCCGCTCCGCCAAGATCCTGGGCATGCAGCTGCCGTTCACGCCGGAGCAGATCAGCCAGGCCCATCTGGACGTGGTCAAGGCCAACGGCCTGAAATCCTGCTATTTCCGCCCGATGGCCTTCTACGGCTCCGGCAAGCTGGGCGTGGCGCCGCTGAAGAACGACGTGCGCGTGATCGTGGCCGCCTGGCCCTGGGGCGCCTACCTGGGCGACGAAGGCCTGGAAAAAGGCATACGCGTGAAGACCTCCTCCTTCACCCGCCACCACGTCAACATCACCATGTGCAAGGCCAAGGCCAACGGCAACTACATGAACTCCATCCTGGCCAACAACGAAGCCACCGCCGACGGCTACGACGAGGCGCTGCTGCTGGACGTGGACGGTTTCGTGGCGGAAGGTTCCGGTGAAAACATCTTCATCATCCGCAAGGGCAAGCTGTACACTCCGGACCTGACCAGCGCGCTGGAGGGCATCACCCGCGATACCGTGGTGCAGATCGCCAAGGAAATGGGGCTGGAACTGATAGAGAAACGCATCACCCGCGACGAGGTCTACAGCGCGGACGAAGCCTTCTTCACCGGCACCGCCGCCGAAGTGACCCCGATCCGCGAGCTCGACAGACGCGCGATCGGCGACGGCAATCGTGGTACCATCACCGCCGAAATCCAGAAGCGCTACTTCGACATCGTCAAAGGACTGGATGCCGAACACCAGCACTGGCTGACCTACGTCAATTGAGAAAAGCGAAGCCGCCCGCCCGCGCGAGCGGCCCGCAAGGAATACAGAATGGCTGAACTGAAAGAAAACACCCAACGCGTGATCGAAGTCACCCAGCACGACCTGCCGCTGCATTGCCCGATGCCGGACATGGTGTCCTGGAACTCCCACCCGCGCGTGTTCCTGCCCGTGCACAAGACCGGCGAAGCGCTGTGCCCCTACTGTGGCACCCGCTACAAGCTGAACGGCCCGGCAGGCAGCCACCACTGAGCCTGGCTCCGCGCCGGCAACGCAGCTAAGGTGTGGCGCGAGCCGCACCTTTTTTGCTTGCCGGCCCGCTTCGTCGGCAAACCCAAGCCGGGCCGCCCTGTCGCGACCCGGTTTCGGTTTGCAATCGGAACATCTGCAATGAAGAAGAAAATTCTGGTCATCGGCCCCTCCTGGGTCGGCGACAGCGTCATGGCGCAACCGCTGTACCAAAGACTGCACCAACACCATCCCGAGCTGGAACTGCACGTGTTCGCGCCAGCCTGGACCCTGCCCTTGCTGGCGCGGATGCCGGAAGTGGCCAAGGCCCACCTCAACCCCTTCGGCCATGGCGCGCTGCGCCTGGGCGAACGCTGGAAAGTGGCGCGCAAGCTGGCCGCCGAGCGCTTCGATCAGGCCATCGTGCTGCCCAACTCGCTGAAATCGGCGCTGATCCCGTTGTTCGCCGGCATCCCGCTGCGCACCGGCTTCCTCGGCGAATCGCGCTACTGGATTCTCAACGACGCGCGCGAACTGGACGAGCAGGCGCTGCCGATGATGGTGGAACGCTTCTGCGCGCTGGCGGAAGACAAGGGCGCGGCCTTGCCGCGGCCGCTCAGTCACCCGCGGCTGGCCACCAATGCCGCCAGCCAGCAGGCAGTCCTGGCCAAGCTCAAGCTCGACGCCAGCCGCCCGGCGGTCGCCTTCTGTCCCGGCGCCGAGTACGGCCCGGCCAAGCGCTGGCCGGCCAGGCACTTCGCCGAACTGGCGCGCCGCTTTGACGCCGCCGGCTACGCGGTGTGGCTGTTCGGCTCCGCCAAGGACCGCGAAGTCGGCGACGACATCAGCCGCCTGTCCGGCGGCCTGGCCGTCAACCTCTGTGGCGCCACCGGCCTGGAAGAAGCGATAGACCTGATGGGCCTGAGCACGCTCGCCGTCTGCAACGACTCCGGGCTGATGCACGTGGCCGCGGCGCTGGGCAAGCCGCTGGTGGCGCTATACGGCTCCTCCAGCCCCGACTTCACCCCGCCGCTGTCGGATCAAGCCGCCATCGTCTCCCTCAACCTGGATTGCAGCCCCTGTTTCGAGCGGACCTGCCCTTACGGTCACACCGACTGCCTGGAAAAGATGGAACCCGAGCGCGTCTGGCAGGCCGCGCAACCGCTGCTGCCCTAAGCACAGCCCTCCAGCCCTCACTACAAGCCCAATAATAATGACCACAGACCACACCGCACCCGCCGAAGAAAACAGCCGCCGCATGGAGTTGATACGCGCCGCGGCGATGCTGTTCCGCGACCAGGGCTATGAGCGCACCACGGTGCGCGATCTGGGAAATGCGGTCGGCATGCAGTCCGGCAGCCTGTTCTACCACTTCCGCACCAAGGAGGAGATCCTGGTCGCGGTGATGGCGCTCGGCATCACCAGCACCACCGAGCAACTGAAGCGCGCCATTGACGAAGCCATCACCCCGCGCGCCAAACTGGCCGCGCTGTTCCGCGTCCATCTCAATTCGCTGCTGGGGGACAACCAGGCGGCGCTGGAGGTGATGCTCTACGAATGGCGCAGCGTGTCCGCCGCCGCCCGGCCCGGCCTGATCGTGCTGCGCGACCGCTACGAGGCGCTGTGGCAGCAAGTATTGGACGAAGCCGCCGCCGCCGGCCTGATCAAGCGCGACACCGCGCTGCTGCGCCGCACCCTGTTGGGCAGCCTGCATTGGTCGGTGCAATGGTATCGCTCCGAGGGAGCGCTGAGCGTGGATCAACTGGCCGAACACATGCTGGATTTGGTATTGCTGCCACAAACCTGACCCTTGGGACAGAAAAAATTCGGCAATCGACCGAAAAAGATTCTAGAATCAGCGATATAGGGCAACTGGGCTCTATACCGTCCTGGGCGGCGGCAACAGTATCCACGGTTTGGAGAGAGCGACATGGCAAGCACTGGCAGCATAGGCAGCCTCAACTCTCTGCAGCAATTGCAATCGCTGCAGAACACGCGGCCTGAGCAAAGAACGCTGGAAGAACCGCGCTCCGCCACTCCAGCGGTTTCACAGCAAAACGTCAGCCAGACCGCGGTCCGGCAGAATCCCGACACCGCGCGCGTCGAACAGCAGCTGCAGCGGCAGTTGAACACCGCGCAGACCAATGCCGCGCAAACCCGCAACAGCGAGCAGCAACGCGTTGGACAGGAGCAGGCCCAGGCGGCCGCCCTGACCAGTAGTACCGCGGCGGCCGTGCCCAACAACGCCGCCAGCAATGCGCCCCAAATTCAGCAGCGCGCCGCGGAAGCGGCCAGCGCCAACCGCGCAGCCAGCGCGCCGCCGCCGCAAGCACAACAGCGCCCCAACACCTCAACGGTGCAGGCCGCCAATGAGCAGCAGGCGGTGAACAACCAGGCGGAACAGCAGAACGACCAGGCCGCCAGCGCGGTGACCCGCTCGCAGCAGCAGAATGCTAGCGGCCAATTAGCGGTGACCCAGTATCAGGCGACCCAGTCGCTGCTGCAGAGCAGCACCAATAAGCCACGAGTATCGGAAGTCGCTTAAGACACGGTTCATGATGCGCTCCAGTTCGTGAGCGCTAAATACAAACGGCAATCCTTGCGGATTGCCGTTTTGCTTTCAAGCCTGGTCGGTCTTGCGCCCTGGCCGCCACAGCACATCCGCCACGCCGGCCTGGCGGTTCAGATAGCGTGACAACACGAACAGCAGATCGGACAGGCGGTTCAGATAGCGACGTGCCGCATCGGAAACCGCCTCTTGCTGCGCCAGCGCCACCACCGCGCGCTCGGCGCGACGGCAGACCGAGCGCGCCTGGTGCGTCAATGCCGCCGCCCGGGTGCCGCCAGGCAGGATGAACTCCTGCAGCGGCGGCAAGTCCTCGTTCAGAAACGCCACCACGGCCTCCAGCGCCTGCACGTGCTCGGCGCCCAAGGCGCTGTAGCCGGGCACCGCCAACTCCGAGCCCAGATCGAACAAATCGTGCTGCGACTCGGAGAGCCAGGCCCTGGCCTCGTCCGGCAGCGTTTCCGCCAGCAACACCCCCAGCACCGAGTTCAGTTCATCCACCTCGCCCAGCGCGCGGATGCGCAAGCTGTCCTTGCCCACCCGGCTGCCGTCGCCCAGACCGGTGCTGCCGTCGTCGCCGGTACGGGTGACGATATGCGACAACCTATCACTCATCGCGTTTTCCATCCTTTTCAATCTTGCCCAAAGAATTGATGGTCTGGCGCAAGCTCTCCTTCAAGGCTTCGCCGAACAACATCTCGTAATCCTCCTTGAGCTGATGCATCACCCCGGACAGCATCTGCTTGGCCTGCAGTTCCAACGCATCCTGCAGCCACAAGGACAACTCCACCTTCATGCGCGGCAGCATTTTCTCGTACATCGACTGCAATAGCGCTTGCTCGTCTATCACTGCAACAGTGCCCGGCGGCGCATTGACCGCCTGCGGCGCCATCATCGCGGCAGCAGCGGCGGCCGACGCCACTTCGGACACATTCAGCACTTCCACCGCGCGCGGCGCGGCTGGCGCCGGTTCCGCTTCAGCCGTGGACGACATCGCTGCCGCGGCCACACCGGCCGCCAATACGCCAACGCCCACTACAGCGGCGCTCTCCAACGTGTCCGGCTCGGGAGTCGCGACTTCATCCGCAACGGCCTCCTCCGCGGCAAACGCCAGCTCTGGAATATCCTGGACCGACGACTCCAGCCCAGGCTCAGGCACATGCTCCTCCGCCAGCGCGGGCGCGCCGGTAGCGGGCTCGGCCTCAAACACCTCTTGTGACGGCTCCCAGATCTGCTCGAGCACCGGCGGTTCCGCCAGCGAATCCGCGGCGGCGATATCCGGCACAGCCTCCTGCGCCAACGCCTCGGCGTCGAAAGCGGCCTCGGACAGCTCCAGCTCCCCCTCCGGCGGCGGCGCCCAGATCTGCGCCAATTCAGGCGACTCCGCCATGAAATCCGCAGCGGGAATAGCCGACACGACCTCCGGCGCCAGTTCCTCGGCGACGAAATCAGGCGCGACAGGCTCCAGGCTCGGCTCTGCCAGCAGCTCCGTCATGGCTTCCCCCGCCTCGGCGGCAACAGCGGGCTCGGACTGTTCCAGAGCGGATTCTTCCACCGACAAGGCCGATGGCTCG
>NZ_LDUI01000070.1:0-406 GCF_001043555.1 Chromobacterium sp. LK1
CTGCAAGCTACCGCCGTGGTTGTCGATATCAGCGGCATTGACGTCCAGCGCCGCATTACCGGCAATCTTGCCCTGGTTGTTCAGCTGGCCGCTGATCTCCAGGCTGCTGGCGGCCTCCTTGCCCAGCGCCAGAATCTGGCCAGCGTTGTTGACGCTGGCCGCCGTCAGTTGCAGGTCCTTGCCGGCCTGGATCAGGCCCGCGCCATTCTCCAGCTGCCCAGCCGTCAGCGTGAACTGGCCGTCGCTACCCAATAGGCCATCGTTGCGCAGCACATCGCTGGCGCTAAGACTCAGACTTTGCGAGCCGATCAGGCTGCCCTTGGCGTTGTTCAGCTGCTGCAGCTTGGCGTCCAGTGCTTGCTGGGCGAAGACTTCGCCGCCCTGGTTACTGAGCGTGTCCGCCTTC
>NZ_LDUI01000071.1:0-363 GCF_001043555.1 Chromobacterium sp. LK1
GCTACCGCCGTGGTTGTCGATGTCGGCGGCGTTGACGTCCAGTGCCGCATTGCCGGCAATCTTGCCCTGGTTGTGCAGCTGACCGCTGATCTCCAAACTGCTGGCGGCCTCCTTGCCCAGCGCCAGAATCTGGCCTTTGTCCGCATTGTTGACGCTGGTCGCCGTCAGTTGCAGGTCCTTGCCGGCCTGGATCAGGCCGGCCCCGTTCTCCAACGCACCGGCCGTCAGCTTGAACTGGCCGTCGCTACCGAGCAGGCCGTCGTTGTGCAGCGAGGCACTCGCGGTAAAGTTCAGCTTCTGCGAGCCAATCAAGCTGCCTTTGGTGTTATTCAGCTGCTGCAGCTTGGCGTCCAGCTGTTGCTG
>NZ_LDUI01000073.1:0-370 GCF_001043555.1 Chromobacterium sp. LK1
CAATGGCAAGGCCGAACCGCGCGGCGACGGCTTTGAACTACGCACCGACAATCACGGCGCGATCCGCGCCGGCCACGGCCTGCTGCTGAGCACCGAAGCGCAGAACGGCGCTGGGGGCAAGCAACTGGCGCGCGAACAGGCGCAAAGCCAGCTCGATGCGGCCCTGGCCCTGAGCCAAAGCCTGGGCGACACCGCCAGCGGCCAGCAGGCCGACACCATGGAAACCGGGCCGGAAGAAATCGGCGCGGACAACGCCAAGGCCGCCAAGAAGACCGAAGGCCATCTGCAACACCAGGCCGCCGCCTTGAAAGCCTGGGAAGCCGGCAGCAACACCGACAAGGATGGCAAAACCGCCAAGGACCAAGCCGGT
>NZ_LDUI01000074.1:0-11027 GCF_001043555.1 Chromobacterium sp. LK1
AGTGGATACCCAGGGCTTACCCCACGCGGTAGCAGTGACTACAGCGGAGGTGACTGATCGCAAAGGAGCCCTCAAAGCGCTAGCGCGCTGCCAGAGTGGGCTCAAGCGGGTGCAAAGCCTGCTGTGCGACAGCGGCTACATGGGCCAGCCCTTCGCGCAGGGAGTGCGGGAGATTCTGGGCGGGTATGTGACGGTACAGATTGCCAAGAGAAGCGAGTTACATACGTTCAAGGTGATGCCCAAACGATGGATTGTTGAGCGCAGCTTCGCATGGTTGGAAAAGAGCAGAAGGCTGTGGAAGAACTGCGAGCGGAAGCTGAATACCAGCTTGCAGTTCATCCACTTGGCTTTCCTGGCTCTATTGCTCCGGAGATCGTAAACAGGTTCTTAGAGCCTGTTTACGATCTCGCGAGCTAAGGCGAGACAAGGCGAAAATGGCTGAGAAAGCGGAATGTACACGCGGTACATGAGCATTTCGAAGACGTTTTCAACGCTGTATCGCCGACGCGCAGCAGATCGTAAACAGGTTCTTAGGCCAGTTTGTCCGCTTCTTGGTTTTTATCACGCCGCCGCCAAGTTGTTTTCGGCCCATTGACATGCTAATGTCCTGATAAATTTAAATAATCAAGGCATGCTCCGCCACCTTCTCATCGCAACGCCACTTAAACGGCCTCTTTCATGACCCTTTCAAACCGTAAACGCTTCGCCGCGGCTCTGGTCGCGGCATTGCCGCTGGCGGCTCACGCCGAAACCTTCGACCTGGGCGCCATTCTCAAGGACGGCATCAAGAAGGCGCTGCAAAAAGACCCCGCCGCGGACGGCGCCACCGCCCCGCTGGCGCCCGGCGTCTACGACGGCTCCGACAAACAGTTCGAACGCACGCTGACCATTCGCCCCAACGGCAAGTTCGAACTGGAAGTGATGCAGAAAGGCAAACCCGGCCAACTGCGCTCCGGCTCCGGCAGCGGACAACTGCAGGCCAACGGCGGACAGTGGCGTTACAGCGAAGGCATCTGCACGATGAGCGTCGTGCCGCAAACGGCTTCAGTTCAACTGCAGCTGGACCGATGCGCCAGCGCCTTCGGCGACGTGCCCTTCGACGGCCAATATCGGCTGGCCAAAACGGCCGGCGGCGCCCAGGCCGGCGCCGGCAAGAACAAGGCCTTGGCGGCGCAGCTGAACTGCCACAATCTCAACCTCAGCGAAAACGGCATCGCCAAACTGCTGGCAAGCGCCACTGGCAGCGCGCCCAACCAGATATGGGAACATGAGCAGGCCTTGCCGGGAGGCTATGACTATGGCGGCCTGCCTATCCGCTCGGTGCAGCTGTCCGAAGTGGACGGCGGTTTCCTGGCGCTGTTCGTGGACGGCGACGCCGCCGCGATCAAAGCCGCGATCAAGAAAACCCAGCGCAAGAGCAGCAGTGCGTCGATGTTGAGCAAGGTGGGGGAAAGCTACCCCTTCCCAGGCAAGCCCAACGGCCTGCCCTATGTGCAATGCCGCAGCAAGATGGCCCAGAACGGGCTGTATTGACGCTTGCGCCAAACGACAATGGCCCCGGCAAACGCCGGGGCCATTGCATTTAGTCGGCTTGTCTAAAACTCAGCCGCAGGCACCGACATGACCGCAGGCGGTGCAGAACTCGCAGCCGTCCTTCTTGATCAAGGCGTGGTTGCCACATTCCGGGCAGGGCTTGCCCGGCACCTGTTTCAAGGCGGCGCTGGCTTCCGGGCTGAACAGATCGCTCTGCTCCGGCACCATCACCCCCATCTCCTCCAGCGGCACGCCCTCCTCGGTCAGCACGCCCAGCATCGCGTAGCGGTGGATGATCAGCTGCGCCAGGTAGGCGACGGTGGACGGCCAGCTCTGCGACTTCTCCACGCCGGGGATGCGGGCGAAGAAATCGCCCTGCGGCTCGGCGTAGCTCAGCAGCTTGCGCAGCTTGAGGCCGATCCAGGCCGGGTCTATCACCCGCATGTCCAGGCTCAGCATCTTGCACAAGCCGTCCAGCTCGCGCGGGTAGGCGCCGGCCAGCCACATCGAATACGGCCGGCGCTGGCCGTTGGGCAAAACCAGTTCCTTGATGAAGAGCACGAAGTCATCGCCGGTTTGCGGGTTGCTGACGTCCACCGACCAGCTCATGGTGCCGTCGGTGCCGGATTTGGGCTCCTTGCGCGCGAACAGCGCGTCCATCACCGGCGTCGGCTCGTTCTGGTCCGCCGGCAGCGCGCCCAGTTGCTCGACGCGGTGGCGCACCACCTGAGCCAGGGCCGCCGAAGCCGAGGTGGCGTAGACGGTGCGCTCGCCCAGATCGAACACATAGCGCTTGTCGCCGTTGGTGTGCGACAGCGCGTCCAGCTTGGCCGCCAGCCAGCCGTGGTCACGGCAGCGCATGTCCATGGACAGGGTCTTGGCCACCGCGCCCAGGCCACGCTGTTCTTCCGTGGCGTTGACCCAGCATTCGAACGGCGACACCCGGCCGTTCTCCACATGGCCCACCACCACGGCGAAATCGCCGGCGTCGCCTTCCACCATGAAGGTCCATGATGGGTTGCCCTCTTTCAACTTGGGCCGATTCGGCCATTTCAGGCTGGACAGCGCCGGCGTCGGCGCGGTGTTGAGCACCACGCGGCGGTCCGGATCGCCGTCGCCGCTGCCGGACAGGTCCTGCGGCGTGGCGGCGCTGGGCTTGGCCGGTTCCACCGACAGCACCGAGCCCAGCACGCTATTGGGACGATAAGTGGTAATGCCCTTCAGGCCGGCGCGCCAGGCTTCCAGGTAGAGGCTTTCGAAATCGTCGAAGGGGTAATCGCCGGGCACGTTCACCGTCTTGGAAATGGCGGTGTCGATATAGGGCGCCACCGCCGCCACCATGCGCATATGGTCCAGCGCGCTCATTTCCAGCGCGGAGACGAAATAGTCCGGCAAGGCGTCGGTATCGCCGCCCTGCATCCGGTAGACGCGGTAGGCGTGGTCTTCCACCAGGTATTCCTGCTGGCTGCCATCGGCCATGCGTTTCTTACGGGTGTAGAACCAGGAGAACGGCGGCTCGATGCCATTGGAGGCGTTGTCGGCAAAGGCCAGCGAAATGGTGCCGGTGGGCGCAATCGACAATAGGTGCGAGTTGCGGATGCCATGCTTGCGGATGCGCGCCTTGATCGCCTCCGGCAGCCGGCTGGCGCAATGCGGCGCGGCCAGGTAGGCATCGGCGTCGAACAGCGGGAAGCCGCCTTTCTCGATGGCGATGTCCACCGAGGCATCGTAGGCGGCGTCGCGCATCGCCTCGGAAATACGGCTGGCGAAGCGGCGGCCCTCCTCGCTGTCATAGCGTATCTTCAGCATGATCAGCGCGTCGCCCAGGCCGGTGAAGCCCAGGCCGACGCGGCGCTTGGCCTGGGCCTCGCGCTGCTGTTCCTCCAGCGGCCACACCGTCAGGTCCAGCACATTGTCCAGCATGCGCACCGACATGCGCACCACTTTCTCGAAGCTCTTGAAGTCGAAGCTGGGCTTGTCGCCAAACGGCTGGCGCACATGGCGGCACAGATTGATCGAACCCAGATCGCAGCAGCCGTAATCCGGCAGCGGTTGCTCGCCGCAAGGATTGGTGGACTCGATCACCTCGCAATAGGACAGATTATTGTCCTGGTTGATGCGGGTCATGAACAGCACGCCCGGCTCGGCGTGGTCATAGGTGGAGGCCATGATCTGCCGCCACAGTTCGCGCGCCGGCACCGCGCGGTAGACCCACAGGCCATCCTCGCGCTGATAGCTGCCGGGGAAGGCGTCGGACGACGGCTCCACCGCGTGGGTCAGTTCCCAGGCAACATCCGCTTCCACCGCGCGCATGAAGTCGTCGGAGACGCCCACCGAGATATTGAAATTGCGCAGATCGCCCTGGTCCTTGGCGTGGATGAAGTCCTCCACGTCCGGGTGGGAAATGTCCAGCACCCCCATTTGCGCGCCGCGGCGCGCGCCGGCGGATTCAACCGTTTCGCAGCTGCGGTCGAACACTCGCATATAGGACACCGGGCCGGACGCGCGGCTATTGGTGCCCTTGACCCGCGCGCCCTTGGGACGGATGCGCGAGAAGTTGTAACCGACGCCGCCACCGCGGCGCATGGTTTCCGCCGCCTGCAGCAAGGCCTCGTAAATGCCCACCTTGCCGTTTTCGGTTTCCGACACCGAGTCGCCCACCGGCTGCACGAAGCAATTGATCAGGGTGGCGCGCAGCTCGGTGCCGGCGGCGGAATTGATGCGGCCGCCGGGAATGAAGCCGTTTTCCAGGGCCTGATAGAACAGCGGCTCGAAACGCGCCGGATCGCTTTCCAGCGCCGCCAGCGCCTTGGCCACGCGCAGCCGCACCTCGCCCACGCTTTGCTCGCCGTTCTTGGCGTATTTTTCCAGCAACACCTCGCGGGAGATGTCCTGCTCAGTCATGGCGGCGATGTTTTCCTGCTTCATGGTTCCCGGTTCCTCTTGAATTGCGACCTGCGGCGGCCAGTACGACCCCGTTCCAGCATGCAATGGACTGTGCGGCTCGCAAAAGGTTTCAACACGTCCAATACGCAACATCTGGAAAAGAAAAACGGCGTATTACACTATATGTAGTTACGCCGTTCGTTGACACATATCAAGCGCTATGCCGCGCCGCCACCACTTTTCCCGTTCGTCATGAGCAAAAACACGACGCGCGGCGGCGGCCCGGAATACTGGGTCAGGAGCTCTTCAGCTTGACCTCCAGCGGCACGCCGTCGCGGCCGGCCGAGGCCTTGACCGGCTCGCCCAACTGGATGCGCTCCTGCAAGGACGGATCGACCTTGACCATGGCCGCGCGCGCGTTGGCGGCGCGTTGCTTGGCTAGTTGCTGCAGGCTGGCGTCGGTGATGCTCTGCGCGGCGATCAACTCCTCGCGCAGCAGCTTGCCCAAGGCCGCGCCGGACGGCCCGCCCGGCTTCAGCGTGTGGCCCAGCAGCTTGAGGCGGCCGATCTGCTTGCCGTACACCGATTTGACCGCGGACAGGATGGCCTCGTCCTGCATGTCCGGCAGCGGCAGCGGCTCGCCGGCGCCCAGTTGATGGCCGGCGGCGGCGAAGATCGCCAGATCGGTCTGCGCGCGCGCCATTTCCTTGCGGTCGGCGTCGGCGTTGTAGCCGCCGCTGATGGACAGCATCAGCTTGGGCCGCTTGACCATCAGCCCGGCCACCTTGACCAGCTTCTCGCGCTCAGGCGGCGCCACATTGGCCTCGCCGGCCACGAAGCGGATATCGTCGAAACCCTCGCCGCCCAGCAAGGCGCCCAGCGCGCGGAACGGCGCGGTCACCACCTTGGTCACCACGTTGACGATGGCTTTCCAGATGATCTTGCCGTAGCTGAACTGCGGATCGTCCAGGCTGCCGGCCACCGGCAGGTCCAGATCGATGCGCTTATCGCTGTCCTCCAGGATGGCCACCGCCAGCCGCAGCGGCAGCCGCGGGCCCTTGTATTCGCTGTCCGGCAATTCGTCGCCCAGTTGCAGGGAATCGATCACCACCCGGTTCTCGCCCTTGAGCTGGCGCTGCTCCAGCAGGTAGCGCAGGTCCACCGACAAACGGCCGTCCTTGACCTGCCAGCCGGCGAAGTTCATCGAATACGGGTTCAGCGTGCCCATGGAGATATTGCGGAAGGCCAGGGTGATGTCGGTATTGTCGGTGGGCGCCAGCGGCGACAGCGCGCCGCGCACCTTGACGTCGCCGAACTGGTCCACATCGCCGTCCAGCGTGATATTGCCGCGCTGGCTGGCGCGGGTGGACAGGTTCTGGATGGAGCCGCGCAGATTGTGCATGTCGGACGCGAAGTCCGGCTTCATGCCATGGTCGGCGAACTGCACCCGCCCGCCCTGCACATGGATGGACTTGACCTCCACCAAGGGCAGCGGCGCCGCCTTGGCCGCCGGCGCGGGCGTTGCCGGCTTGCCGCCCTGGCCGGCGAACAGGCGCTTGAAGTTGAGCTCGCGCTTGTCGTCCAGCACCAGCCGCGCCGCCGGCGCTTGCAGCCGCACATCGTTGACCGCCACTTTCAGCGGCATGCCCTGGGCGCTGAGGCCGCGCACTTGCAGATCGCGCCAGCCCAGCAGCGGCAGCTTCTCGCCCGGCTCGTACACCGCCAGCCGCGCCACGCCGGCTGAGCCGCCGACGCGCCAGCCGCGCGCGCCGACATCCAGGTTCAGATCCGCCGACAGCGCGCCGCCACCGAAACGCAGCGGCGTGCCGCTCAAGGCATAGGGCGCCAACGGCGCCAGTTGCACCCCGTCGGCGCGCAGCTTGCCCTTGAACGCGCCAACGGCGGCGTCGATATCGGCCTTGGCCGCCAGCTTGCCGCCATTGAGCTTGCCGGCCAGGTCCAGCGCCAGCCGCTG
Organism: Chromobacterium sp. LK1; assembly: GCF_001043555.1. Lineage (NCBI taxonomy): Bacteria > Pseudomonadati > Pseudomonadota > Betaproteobacteria > Neisseriales > Chromobacteriaceae > Chromobacterium > Chromobacterium sp. LK1. The sequence goes on from NZ_LDUI01000074.1 coordinate 6,395, forward strand.
GCCGTCGCCCACCTCCACCGTGCCGCCCAGATCGGACAAGGCCGCGCTCACCGGCTTGGACAGGCTGCGGTCGGTCCAGCTCAGCCGGCTGTCCCGCAGCTCCATTTCCGGATAGGAGAACTTCCAGGCCGGCGCCGCCTCATCCTTGGCGCGCGCGGGCGCGGCGGCCGGCTTGGCGCGGCCGGCGGGCTCGAACAAGCGGGCCAGATTGACCTGGCCGGCACGGTCGCGCTCCACCTTGGCCTCAAGGCCGCTCAGCGTCAGCTTGCCCGGTTCGATGCGGCGGCCTTGCTGCAATAGCTGGCTGGACGCCAGCTCGGCGCTGGCCAGGCTCAAGGCCGGCTCCGCGCCCTGAGCGCCCAGCTTCAATTCTTCCAGGCGCGCCACCATCCCGCTCAGCGAGAAGCCATGGTCGGGCGACAGCGAAAAACGGCCGGACAAGGCCGGCAGCCTGGCCTCCAGCGCCAGCGGCTGGCGGAAACCATGGTCGGCATAGTTCAGACGCCAATTGCGCAGCTTGATCGCCTCGATATTCACCAGCCACGGCAGCGGCGCGGCCTCCGCCTGCGGCTTGGCGACGGCCGGCGCGGCCGGAATCGCCTTCTGCCAATCCACCGTTCCGTCACGATCGCGTCCGGCCATCGCCAGGCCCTGATCCAGCTCGATGGACTGCACTTTCAGCATCGAGCGCGCCAGATCCAGCGCGCCGCCTTCGACGCGGACTTCCGGAATCGTCAACTCGCTGCCGCCGCCCGGCGCTTTCAGCGCGAAGCGCAGCAGGCTGGCGCGGAACGGCGACACCGTCAGCTCCGGCGTCTTGCCTGACATTTCAAAGCGGTAGCGCGCCGACACCGACAAGCGCCCTTCCGGCGCGGCGGTATTGAAATGCGGCTGCACATAGGGCCAGACCGAGGCCAGCGGCAGCTCCGCCATCTGCGCCTCGCCGTCGGACTTCAGCGGCTGCAGATTGATGCTGCCCTTCCAATTGAAACGGGTGCCGTCGGTCAGCGCCGCCTGCATCGTATAACTGCCGTTTTCCGGCAGCGTGGACAGGTCCACCAAGGCCAGATTCAGCGGCACCATGGAAAAGCGCTCGCCGCCGCCCAGTTGATCGGACAGCTGCGCCTGGCCGTTGCGGATGTTCAAGGCCTTGATCAGCAGCCGCGGCAGCTTGTCCGAACCGCCCTCCGGCTTGGCCGGGCCGGCGGCGTCGGCGACGAAGCTGGCCCAGTTCCACTGCCCGGCGCGGTTGCGCGTCAGCGCCAGCCGCGGCTGGTCCAATGAGAACTCCTCCGCCTGCCAGCGGCCTATCAGCAACATGGAGGGATCCAGGTTCAGATAGACCCGCTGCGCCGCGAACAGCGGCCGGCCGTCGCCCTCGCTCAGTTTCAAGTCGCGCACTTCCAGCGACATGTCCCAGGGCGTGATCCTGACCTCGCCCATGCTCAGCGTGCGGCCAATACTTCTTGCCCACTTGGCGGCGGCGTCGCTGATCATGCCCGGCGCCAGCCAGCCCAGGAAGCCCCACAGCAAGGCCAGCAGCACAATGGGCAGCGCCAGCCAGCGCCACCAGCGGCGGCGCGGCGGATTGGGCTTGGAATCTGAGGCGGGTTTCAACTGCTCGGTATCGTTTTCCATATCGGTCAATTCTAATACTCATAAAGAGGTCTTAACAGTCCCCTTGTCAGATTTCCCTGTTGCCGCAAACCAACAACAGAGCGGACTCCAATCAATAATCATTGCGAATGTCCATGCGCCGGTACTAGCATGCATTTGTTCAAAATATTGAACATTTCAAAACCAAAACGATCAATACCCTTCAAACCGGCATTGTGCCGTTTTGCCTGACCGAGAGGAGCAACCGGATTGCCAATCCATCACTGGGCCCGATTCCAGCCCCGTCCCGCCTGCCCGCGCAGCCCCGGCTGCCGAACACTGGACCGTAGATTATTTTTAGTACAAGCGCAGCGGCCGCATACGCTGAGGCATGCCGCCCAGCGCGACAGCAGCTCCGGCGCGCACACATGAAACCAGAGGGTTTATGAATAACGCAGAACAAATAAATAAATGGCTTGACGACAACCGCATCACCGAAGTGGAGTGCCTGATCCCGGACATGACCGGGCTTGCCCGCGGCAAGATCGTGCCGCGCCACAAATACAATCCCGCCGAAGGCCTGCGCCTGCCGGAAGCCGTGCTGTCCATGACCGTGACCGGCGACTACCCGGAGCAGGACTTCACCTCCATCGCCGATCCCGACATGCGGCTGATCCCGGACGCCAGCACCCTGCGCCCGGTGCCGTGGAATCTGGAACCCACCGCCCAGATTATCCACGACTGTACCTTTTTCGACGGCCGCCCGGTGGACCTGGCGCCGCGCAATGTGCTCAAGCGCATCCTGAAACTATACGAAGACGAAGGCCTCAAGGCCGTGGTGGCGCCGGAAATGGAATTCTACCTGGTGGAAATCCAGCCGGACGAAGACATCCCGCTGCGCCCGCCCGTGGGGCGCACCAAGCGCACCGAAGCCGGCATGCAGAGCTTCTCCATCGACGCGGTCAACGAATACGACGGCATCTTCGACGTGATGTACGACTGGTGCGAGGCCCAGGGCCTGGCGCTGGACACCCTGATCCACGAAATGGGCACCGCCCAGATGGAAATCAATCTGGACCACGGCGACCCGCTGGCGCTGGCGGACCAGGTCTTCCTGTTCAAGCGCACCGTGCGCGAAGTGGCGATCCGCAACAATATGTACGCCACCTTCATGGCCAAGCCGATGCAGGGCCAGCCCGGCAGCGCCATGCATCTGCATCAAAGCGTGGTGGACAAGGACAGCGGCAAGAACATCTTCAGCCTGAAGGACGGCCAGCCCTCGCAGAAGTTTTTCCACTTCATCGGCGGCTTGCAAAGCTATCTGCCGCCGGCGATGCCCTTCTTCGCGCCCTATGTGAACTCCTACCGCCGGCTGAGCCGCTACACCTCGGCGCCGATCAATCTGTCCTGGGGCTATGACAACCGCACCTGCGGCCTGCGCGTGCCGCACTCGGACCCACAGGCGCGACGGGTGGAAAACCGCCTGGCCGGCGTGGACGTCAACCCCTATCTGGCCATCGCCGCCAGCCTGGCCTGCGGCTACCTGGGCATGAAACAGGGCCTGATGCCGTCCGAGCCGCTGAGCGGCAGCGCCTATGAACAGCCGCACCAACTGCCGCGCCACCTGGACGACGCCATCGACATGCTGCTCAAATGCGAGCCGCTGACCAATCTGTTCGGCGAGCACTTCATCCGCACCTATAGCGCGATCAAGGAAGCCGAGTACCGCGAGTACTTCGACGTGATCAGCCCGTGGGAACGGCGTTTCCTGCTGCTGCACGTTTGATCGGTGCTTTGTGCGCCGCCGGCCCATCCTCCGGGCCGGCGGCTTTTCCGGCCTGCCGTCATCAAACTGTGCATTGACAATCCCCGGCCCAGAATATTCAATATGATTAAAACCTGCCGCCAGAGCATGCCATGCATCCAAGCCTCCAAGTCCTCCCCATCCGCCCCGCGTCCAGCACGGGGCCGAGCCTGAGCGAAGCCCTGCGCCAGGTGCAACGCGACGCCTCCCCCGACAACGACCGCGATTACTGCCGCGCGCTGCACGACTTCGTGCGCGACCGCGTGCGCTTCGGCTTCACCGCCCAGTTCGAAACCGTCAGCCCGGAGCGCACGCTGGCGCTGGGCCGCGGCCATTGCAACGCCCAGGGCGACTTGCTGCGCGCGCTGCTGACCACCGCCGGCATCCCGGCGCGGCTGCGTTTCGTGCGGCTGGACAAGCGCATTCTGCGCCACGCGGTGCCGGCGCCGGTCTATCTGTGCCTGCCGTCCCACTTGTTCCACGGCATGGTGCAGGCGCGGCTGGACGGCCGCTGGCTGCACAGCGACAGCTATCTGTTCGACCCGGCTGGCTTCGAGCGCCAATACGCGCGCCTGCTCGCCTCCGGCCTGAGCCACGGCTACGGCCTGCGCCTGGGCGCGGATTGCCACTGGAGCGCGGACGGCGACAGCTTCTCCCAAGCCTGCGCCGACGACCTCCACGACGACGACCCCATCTACGACAGCCTGGCCATCGCCTTGCAGGAAAAAGCCGGCAACAACACCCTGCTGGGCCTGCATTTCAATCAATGGCTGCGGCTGGCGCCGCCGCCGCTGCGCCGCCAGGGCGAGCGCTATCTGAACAGCCGGCTGCGTCCGGCCGGATAAGCGCCAACGCCATGAAGCGCCTGATTCCGCTGACGCTCGCCGTCCTGCTCGCCGCCAGCCAGGCGGAAGGCCGCGACGATCAGCGGCTGCCGCGCTCCTTGCGCCAAAACAGCGAGCACCTGAGCGACAGCGACTTCAACGCCTACAGCATCGTCTGTCACCAAGCCGGCCAGATCATCATCTACATCCCCGCCGCCAAGAGCATCACCTTACTGCGCGAAGACGACGGCATCCGCGAAATCCGCTACTTCCCAAGCAACGACATCCTGAACGAGCAAAGGCTGCTGGTGCCGCGCAGCCTGGCCTGCCAGCTGCGCCGCAACTAAGAACCTGTTTACGATCTGCTGCGCGTCGGTGATACGGCGTTGAAAACGAGCTCAAAATGCTC
>NZ_LDUI01000075.1:0-2922 GCF_001043555.1 Chromobacterium sp. LK1
GCAGACCGCGCCGGCGAGCTGACCGACGAACTGATCAACGCATTGGAGGCTGCGGTCAATGCTGAGACGGCGGGCCTGATGTCCACGCAGTGGTGGCTTGCTGAACTGGACCAGTACGGCAGCCCGAAATTAGTGGATGGCGACCATACCGATATGGCCGGAGCCAACCGCGCACTGTACTTGATAAACGCTCTTGGCCTTGGCGCCGGACGCAAGTACGCAGCCGCAAAGGTCCAGTTGTTTGAAGCGGTTCCGGATGGCCGAGGCGTGAATCAAGGAGCCATCAAGCAGGTCAACAGGACCAGATTGGAGCGTGGACATGACTGAACTGGAAAAGCAGCTGTTCGATGCACTGAAGCATATCTTTAGCGCGATTGAACGCCAGCTGGAATTGATCGCTGAGCGGGCGCCGGGTCAGTTTCTCGATAAGCGCCCGGTTGTTCAGGCGCTGGGCTCGCATGCTCGCAGAGCCAACGCCGCCATCGCAGCCGCCGAGGCCGCGCAGGCGTTGGGCGCTGAACCGGTTGCATGGATGAGTGAAGAGATGGTTGATGGCGAACTAGCGCGAGAGTTCAACGGGCACAACGAGTTTTCTGGTGGCCGAACCGGCGTCCCGCTCTATGCAGAGCCTCAGCCCGCCAGCGCCCAGCCGGCGCCGGCCCAGGTCGATCAGCAGGCGCCGGGCAAGTGGCAGCCGATCAGTACCGCGCCGAAAAACGGGATGCACATTCTGTGCTACATGGAAACGGACTTCGGCGGGCATATGGAGCCGATGTACTGGTCTGATGGTTGCTGGAATTACTGTCTGGACGGTGATTATTGCCAGTTCACCCCATCGCACTGGATGCCAGCGCCACCCGCGCCGACTCAAGAGTCCGGCGCGCGCCTGGAGGCAGAGGCGAAAGGGGGCGATGCATGAGCCTGAACAACGGAACAGCACGGCAAGGACACAAGCTGCTCGGCCTTCCCGAAACGGCATTCGCAGGCTTCCCACCGGCAGAGATGCAACTGGCCGGCGAGCTGGCAGCGATACGCGCCGAGCTTGCCGCGCTGCGCGAGGCATTGCAACCGCCGCGCTCAATCATTATCACCGGACCGGAGGTGGAACGGGTGCTGGTGGCAATGAAAGGAAGCAAGTGATGCGCAAATACGAACTGCCGCCGATAAATATCCAGCGACCACGCATCATTGAGCACCATGCGACGCCCATCAGAAGACCACAGCGCAGCAAGTACTTCGACACATGGGAGGAGGCTCACACCGCGCTGTTGGAGCGAGCTCGCAAACAAGTGGTAATGAGCGAGCGAAAGCTGGCTGAGTCTCGTCAATTTCTCGCAAAGGTCGAAACGATGCGGAAAGAGGGCAAGTGATGGACGCTGAACTGAAGAGGCTGCTTGAGCTGTCGGCCAAGGCCATGGAAGTCGACGGCCTGACGTGGATACGCAGCGGCCAGTGCTTCTACTACGACGATCCTGAAACAGGTCGCGAAGAGTGGAAGCCCGACAACTGCGACGGCCAGAGCCGGCGATTGCAGGTCAAGCTGCAGATCGACACCCAGCACGGGGACAAGGAGATCAAGGCCTTCAACGGTTGCTACTGCTGCGCCGTGGTCAAGATTGGGGACGATGCGGCAGCGGCCATGCGGCGCGCAGTGCTTGAAGTGGCCGCCCAGGTGGGGGAGGTGCTGGAATGAAAACCGAATGCAGCAAGTGCCAGGCGGCCATGCCGCCGGAGCAGAAGTCCAGGCCCTGGCTCAATCGTAGCTTTATGACTGGCTTCAAGTGCTCGGCCTGCGGCCACTTTAACGACCTTCGGCGCCGGCGCGGGTTCGCTGCGTGGCGCGAGAAGCAAATGGAGGGGAAGTGATGGCGACCAATTTGCGTCCGTACTCCGGTGGCACTGATCACGAGGGCAAGCCGTGCGTGCGCGGCCCCCAAATGGAGTATTACTCCACGCACCTGAATCCGCAGCTTCTCGCAGAGACGCCGGAGCGGGCGCAGGACCTAGCATACATCGCAAACACAGCATACGAGACTGGCTATAAGCAGGCTCAGGCTGATTTGCGACGGGCAATGGGGATTGACCAATGATCACGAATGACCAACTGGCCGAGCTGGCCAGCCTGGCTCGCGCGGCGACGCCCGGGCCGTGGCGCGCTGGCAGGACTCGGGAAATTGTGTCCACCTCGGAGGTGTGCATCGATACCGACATCGGCCCCAAGGTACTGCTGTCCGGCAATTCGAACTTCATTGCGGATGGCGAGCGAGACGCGGCTTTTGCTGCTGCAGCCAACCCCGTCACGGTCCTAGCGCTTCTCGCCCGCATCGCCGAGTTGGAAAAGCAGCGAGACGCTGCCCAGAATTTTGCCAACTGCGCCGGGCTTGAACTGGGGCGAGTGCAGGATGAACGCGACCACTGGAAGGCCAACCACGACAACCAAGTGCAGCGCGCACGCATCCTGATCGAGCGCGGCGACATGCCGCTGGAGCGCGTAAAGGCATATGAGCGCTACACAGCGCTGGAGCGGGATGCGACGCGGTATCGGGCACTGCGCCGAGGGCAGAAATGGAGCGTGGTCAACGGGATTGGCGACATGCTGAGAGCAGAAATACTTGACTCCGCCATCGACGCAGCAATGGAGCCTCCGCGCTGCACATGCCCGTCCGGAGATGGCTCGCTGCGCTGGCCGTGCCCGCGCCATCCGCCGGAGTCTGCGTGACGACCGCGCTGCCGGATCCGCCCATCTACCGCTACATCCAGCGCCGCGCCGGCGCAGTCATCTACCTTGGCCCGGATCCGCCGGCGCGCGAGCCCGGGACGAGCTGCACCAGAAGCGAGTGGCTACCGGATAAGGCGGCGAAGTGGGGCGGGGATTGGTCACCGCCGGAGATTGTGTTTTGAGGGCTGCCCGAGGGCGGCCCT
>NZ_LDUI01000076.1:0-6937 GCF_001043555.1 Chromobacterium sp. LK1
AACAGGCTCTCAGAAGCGCGCTTCCATCCCCATCCGTATGGTCCGCCCCGGAATCGGCATGCTGACCACCGCTCCGGTGTCCACCGCATAGCGGTTGGTCAGGTTGTCCACGTTCAAATTCAGATTGACCTGCTTGTTCAAACGGTACTCGATGAACAGGTCCACCAGGCGTTCGGACGGCAGTTCCAGCACCGGCTGCGCGCCGGTGCCTTTCAACCATTCGGCCGGATTGGTCTTGCCGGCATGGTATTTCAGTCGTCCGCCCACGGTCAGGTCGCCGTTCAGCAAATGCTTGCCGGCGGAAATCACATACACGCTCTTGGGCGGGATGCGGGTCGGGATCAAGCTCCAGGCGAAGCCATTCTGATTGCACACCGCGGCATCGCGCCGGGCGGCCTGGTTCACCGAGCACACTTCCGGATCCAGATAGTGCGTGGCGGCGGCCTCCACGAAGAAGGACGGGCTATGGTAGTCCGCGCCGAATTCAAAGCCGCGCAGCTCCACCTTGTCGTAGTTGAGGAAGGTCAAATTGCCCTGCCACGACGGCATGCCCGGCGTGCGGTCCAGCCAGGCGCTGGAAATATAATCCGCCACCTTGTTGTCGAAATAAGCGGCCTTGAAGCCGATGCGCTCCTTCTCGCGGAACACATCCTGGAAACTCGCCTTCAGACCCAGCTCCAGATTCAGCGAACGCTCCGGCCGCAAGGGGTTGTATGGGTTGTAGCTGAACACCTCGGACGAGGTGGTGGTTTCGTACAGGCTGGGGGTGCGATAGGCGCGGCCGCCCTTCACATAGCCATCCAGCCATTTGGCCAGGTGAACATCGAGTTGGCCGGTCAGGTCCAGCTTGGGCGCGTAATCCACCTCCAGTTTGGTCGCATAGTCGCGCGTGATTGAGCCATGCAGATTCGCGCCTAGCGAGAAGCTGGCCCAGGGATAGGACAGCACCGCGTTGGCGAACAGGCTGCGCTCATTGCGCACGCCGTTGCGCGACGCCTCCAGCGTCCGCGGCTGCTCGGTGTAGCGGCTGGTGGGCTGGGTGCGCTCCTGCTGGAAGGCCAGGCCATAGCTGAGGCTCAGCGGTAGCGCCTCCAGTTCCGAACGGTTGAGCAAATTGAAGCCATGGCGCTTGTTGTTGTAGGCATGCATGTACTGATCGCCGTAGGAAGCGCCAGGGCGGCCGGCCCACAGGCCGTTGTGCTGGTCCAGATCCGCCTCGGTGGCCCACAAGCCCAGGTTCAGATCGATCAGCTTGTTGTCGCTGGGCGTATAGCTGTAGTTGGCGCTATAGGCATGCACCACGGCGCTGCCCAGCGCCCATTGCGGCATGGACTCGACCCCCGGCGGCAGCTCCTGGAAATGCTTGTCGTTGGAGTTCTTGTACCAGTAAGCGGCCAGCAACTCGCCGGCCTGCTGGCGATGGCGGCGGAAGATCAGCTTCAGACGCTGCGCATCGTCCAGCGCGAAACCGAGCTTGGCCAGCAGCGAATCGCTCTCGTAACTGGTGTTCACCACTTCCTGGCCGCGCGACACCACCGCCTCCGGGTAGCCGTCGAAACCGTGGCTGCCGGCGAAGTAGTTGCCGGTGCGCCGCTTGCTGTAGGCCAGCAAGGCATCCAGGCCGGGCTGCCGGTAGGCCAGCGCCAGCGTGGCCGAGCCATTGTTGAACACGCGTGGGCTGAGGCCGTTGTTCAGCCGGTAATACACCTGGTCGCGCTCGTCGTCCGGCACGGTGGGCATCTTGTTATTGTTGTACAAGCTGCCTTTCAGCAGCACGCCGAAATCCTTGCCAGGACGCAACACGTCCTCCACGCCCAAGGTGCGCATTTGCACCAGGCCGCCGATCGCGCCGCTGGAGAAGGCGCCGTTGCTGGCGCCCTCTTCGACGCTGACCTTGCTGACCAGGTCTGAATCGATGTAAGTGCGGTCGCTGGTGCCCTGATAGCCGCGCGCGGTGTGGGTGGATTGCAGGCTGCCGTCTATCAGCACCGGCACCCGGCCCTCGCCTTGCAGGCCGCGGATGCCCAGGTCGATGGCGCCGGCTTCGTTGCGGATATTGTTGACCTGCACGCTGGGCAGGGCCGAGAAGATGTCGGCGTTGCCGGTGCCGCGCGCGCGGCGCAGTTGCTCCGCGTCCAGCACCTCGCCATGCAGCAGCGCGGGTTTGCGCTCGGCGCTGACGTGGACGGTTTCCAGTTGCGGCGCGGGCTCGGCGGCCTGCAGGCTTTGCGGATGAACCGCCGACAATAACAGGCAGGCGGAAAGGCTCCGGTATTTCATGATGTGGGTGGGGGTGGGGTTGAGGAGCGCCGAAGTTAATGCTAATGATTATCATTAACAATGGTAATTATACCAACCACGCCTCGCGTCAGCCCCACCGCCGACGCGGGCGGAAGCCGCGGCTATTTCCCGCCCAGCGGCACCTGCCAGCGCGAATCCTTGAGCGTGCGCATCACGATGTAGGAACAGATGTCGCGCATGCCGGGCAGCCGGTTCAGCCGCTCCACGATGAAGCCGCTGAAGGCCGCCAGATTGCTACAGCGCACGTGCAACACATAATTGCTGGGGCCGGCGACGATATAGGCGGCGGCCACCTCCTCGAACTGCTGGATGCGGCCCATGAAGTCTTCGTGCCAATCCTCGCGCGCCCGGTCCAGCGTCACATGGACGATGGCTTCCAGTTCGTAGCCAAGGAGGGCTGGGTCCAATTGCGCGTGATAACCGCGGATCACCCCCTGGTTTTCCAGCGCGCGCACCCGCCGCAGACAGGCCGATGGCGACAGCGCCACCTGGTCCGCCAGGTCCTGATTGCTGAGCCTGGCGTTGTGCTGCAATGCGGAAAGAATCCGGCAATCTATCGCGTCGAGCTGCATTTGCAATTTCCCATCGATACTGATTAGTTCTAGTGCAGTTCCTGCGAAAAGCATGCCATCAGCAACGGCAACTTGCAATTTTTGGCGGAAGGCTTGGTGCTAGCATGATTCCAGGCTTGTTACCGCTCAGGAACCGTTCCATGTTGCTCGATATCAGTCCCCCGCTGCGCGCCGGCCTGCCGGTCTGGCCCGGCGACACCGCCTTCGACGCCAGCCCGGCCTGGCAGTTGGACGCCCACTGCCCGGTGAATGTGGCGCGGCTGACGCTGTCGCCGCACAGCGGCGCCCACGCCGACGCGCCGGCCCATTTCCAGGCCGCCGGCCAGGGCATAGGCCAGGTGGCGCTGGACGCCTATCTCGGCCCATGCCGGCTGATTCATTGCCTGTCCCCCGGCCCGCTGATCCGGCTGGAACAGATCCGCGCACGGCTTGCCGCCATGGCCGGCCCGCTGCCGCCGCGGCTGCTGATCCGCAGCTACGAACGCTATCCGCTGGACGCCTGGGATGCCGACTTCCCCGGCGTGGAGGCCGCCGCCATCGACTGGCTGGGCGGCCAGGGCGTGCGGCTGATAGGCGTCGACACCGCCTCGCTGGACCCGATGGACAGCAAGACCATGGATGCCCACCACGCCACCGCACGCCAACGCATGGCCATCCTGGAACAACTGCTGCTGGAGCACGCGCCGGAGGGCGATTACGAGTTGATCGCGCTGCCGCTGAAGTTGATGAATCTGGACGCCAGCCCGGTACGCGCCGTGCTGCGGCCCTTGCCCGTTTCCACCCCTGTTGCGTAGGACCGACCCGCCATGACACATACCCGCGAAACCTGTCTCATCGCCGATCAGCAAGACCCGCTGGCCGGTTTCCGCCAGCAATTCGACCTGCCGCCCAACACCGTCTACCTGGACGGCAATTCGCTGGGCGTGCTGCCCAAGGGCGCGCTGGAACGCAGCCAGCAAGTGATCAGTCGCGAATGGGGCCACGAGCTGATCCGCAGCTGGAACACTTCCGGCTGGTTCGAACTGCCGACCCGGCTGGGCGACAAGCTGGCGCCGCTCTTGGGCGCCGGCCCCGGCGAAGTGGTGGTCACCGACACCACCTCGCTCAACCTGTTCAAGGCGCTGGCGGCGGCGCTGCGCATCCAGCAGCAAGCACATCCGGAACGCAAGGTGATCCTGTCCGAACGCGACAACTTCCCCACCGATCTCTACATGATCCAGGGCATGATCGAATTCCTGCAGCAGGGCTATGAACTGCGCCTGATCGACGAGGCGCTGCCGCTGGAGCAGGCGCTGGACGAGGACGTGGCGGTGCTGCTGCTGTCCCATGTCAATTACCGCACCGGCTATCTCTACGACATGGCCGAGGTCACCCGCAGCGCCCATCAGCGCGGCGCGCTGACGATCTGGGACCTGGCGCACGCGGCCGGCGCGGTGGAGGTGGGCTTGAACGCCGCCGGCGCTGATTTCGCCGTGGGCTGCACCTACAAATACCTGAACGGCGGCCCAGGCTCGCCGGCCTTCATCTGGGTGGCGCCGCGCCATCAAAACACATTCTGGCAGCCCTTGTCCGGCTGGTGGGGCCATGCCAATCCCTTCGAAATGGCCACTGATTACGCGCCGGCCCAGGGCATACGTCGCTTCCTGTGCGGCACCCAGCCCATCGTGTCGCTGGCCTTGGTGGAATGCGGTCTGGACGTGGCGCGGCAGGTAGACCCGCAGCAATTGCGCGCCAAGTCGCTGGCCTTGACCGATTTGTTCATCGAACTGGTGGAGCAGCGTTGCGGTCGCCACCCCTTGACCCTGATCACCCCGCGCGAACACGCGCGCCGCGGCAGCCATGTCAGCTTCCGCCACCCCCAGGGCTTCGCGGTGATGCAGGCCTTGATCGCCAACGGTGTCATCGGCGATTACCGCGAACCGGAAGTGCTGCGCTTCGGCATCACCCCGCTCTACCTGAGCCATGCCGACATCTGGGACGCGGTGGAAATCCTGCGCGAGATCCTGGACAGCGGCAGTTGGGATAAACCGGAGTTCCACCGCCGCGGCGCGGTGACCTGAGAACCTGTTTACGATCTGCTGCGCGTCGGCGGGATGGATAGAAATGGGCGTTGAAACCAAGCTCAGTGCTCATGTACCACGTGTACATTCCGCTTTTTCGCTCGTTTTCGCCTTGTCTCGCCCTAGCTCGCGAGATCGTCAACAGGTTCTGAGAGCTGTTCAAAACCTGCATCGCGCGCGGCCTGGCCGCGCGCCGCATCAAGCCGCCGCCGGCAGCCCCGCGCGGCGGTTCCAGGCGCAAGGGACGTCAGATCCCGCCAGACCGCGCCTTATAGACAGAGGAGAACATCATGAGCAGTTTCCAGGATATCAAGGATAGGGAGCAGGGCCTGCAGCGCCGGCTCAGCGCCGGACAGATGAGCATGATCGCCATCGGCGGCGCCATCGGCACCGGTTTGTTCCTAGGCAGCAAGTTCGCCATCGGCTTCGCCGGCCCCAGCGTGGTGCTCAGCTACGCCATAGGCGGCCTGATCACCCTGCTGCTGATGGGCTGCCTGGCGGAAATGACGGTGGCGCATGCCACCTCCGGCTCCTTCGGCGCCTACGCCGAACACTACGTCAGCCCGCTGGCCGGCTTCCTGGTGCGTTACAGCTATTGGGCCTGCATCGTGCTGGCGGTGGGCACCGAGGTCACCGCGGTGGCCGAATACATGCGCTTCTGGTTTCCCGACACCCCTCCCTGGATCTGGATCCTGCTGTTCTCCGGCGCGCTGATCGGCGTCAACGCCGCCAGCGTCAAGGCTTTCGGCACCGTCGAATACTGGTTCTCCAGCATCAAGATCTTCGCCATCGTCGCCTTCATCGTGATGGGCTGCTACCTGGTGTGGGGCAGCGGCAACCCGGCTTACGGCGCGCACAACTTCAGCGCCGGCGGCGGCTTCTTCCCCAACGGGGCCTGGGGCACCTGGGTGGCGGTGGTGATCTCCATCTTCAGCTATCTGAGCGTGGAAATGATAGCGGTGGCAGCCGGCGAGGCGGAGAACCCGGAGCAGGCGGTGCGCCAGGCCTTCCGCGCCACCATCGCGCGGTTGGTGGTGTTCTACCTGCTGTCCTTGAGCCTGATCATCGCCATCGTGCCCTGGGACCGGATCGGCGCCGGCAACAGCCCCTTCGTCACCGTGATGCAGGTGCTGAACATCCCCTACGCCGCCGGCATCCTCAACTTCGTGGTGGTGATCGCCGCGCTGTCGGCGATGAACAGCCAGCTCTACATCACCACCCGCATGATGTTCAGCCTGTCGCGCGCCGGCGACGCGCCGATCGCGCTGGGCCAATTGAACCAGCGCGGCACCCCGACCAACGCGCTATTGCTGTCCACCAGCGGCATCGCGCTGGCCACGGCGCTCTACGTGCTGTTTCCACAGCAGGCGTTCACGCTGATGATTTCGCTGTCGATGTTCGGCGCCATGTTCACCTGGCTGATGATTTTCTACACCCATCTATGCTTCCGCCGCCATCACGACCGCGCCGGCGGGCTGGAGCTGCCGTTCAAGATGCGTCTGTTTCCCTACAGCACGCTGACCGGGCTGCTGCTGATGCTGGCGATCATGATCACCACCGTCTTCACCGAGGTGTTCCGGCTGACCCTGGTCTTCGGCCTGCCCTTCCTGCTCTTGCTGGTCATTCTGTTCCACAAGGTGCGCAAGCCGCGGCTGACGCCGGCGACGCAAGCGAATTAATGCCCGCCGCGCCCGGGTCGGAACACGCTTCCGGCCCGGCCGTCCCCACGCCAAATCCGCTAAGAGCCTGTTCAAAGTCTCGCGAGCAAGAGCGAGACAAGGCGAACACGAGAGAAAAAGCGGAATGTACGCGTGGTACATGAGCATTTTGATCTTGTTTTCAACGCCGTATCGCTGACGCGCAGCAGATCGTAAACAGGTTCTTAGATCAACGGCGTCCGATGCCTGCCAAGCCTCAGACGCCGTTTGCTATTGGAAAAACTGCTGCAGATAATCGACAAAGGCCCTGACCTTGCCCGGCACATGCCGCCGCGCCGGATAGACC
>NZ_LDUI01000077.1:0-368 GCF_001043555.1 Chromobacterium sp. LK1
AGAACCTGTTTACGATCTCCGGAGCAATAGAGCCAGGAAAGCCAAGTGGATGAACTGCAAGCTGGTATTCAGCTTCCGCTCGCAGTTCTTCCACAGCCTTCTGCTCTTTTCCAACCATGCGAAGCTGCGCTCAACAATCCATCGTTTGGGCATCACCTTGAACGTATGCAACTCGCTTCTCTTGGCAATCTGTACCGTCACATACCCGCCCAGAATCTCCCGCACTCCCTGCGCGAAGGGCTGGCCCACGTAGCCACTGTCGCACAGCAGGCTTTGCACCCGCTTGAGCCCACTCTGGCAGCGCGCTAGCGCTTTGAGGGCTCCTTTGCGATCAGTCACCTCCGCTGTAGTCACTGCTACCGCGTGCG
>NZ_LDUI01000078.1:0-1160 GCF_001043555.1 Chromobacterium sp. LK1
GCGGCGTGGTGTCCAAGGTGCAGAGCCTGGGTTCGGACGGCGGCTTCAGCCGCTACCAGCTGACCATCGAACCGCCGTTCGCGCTGCTGCGGCATCGCGTCAGTTCGCGGGTGTTCCAGGACTTGTCGGTGCCGGACATCGTCAAACAGATCCTGGCCGAGCATCAGCAGGCCAACCCGGTGTTCGCGCGGGTGCAGACCTTGGAGTTCAAGACCGGCCCGGCGTCGCCGCGCAGCTACTGCCTGCAATACCGCGAATCCGATTACGACTTCATCGTGCGCCTGTTGCACGAAGAAGGTTATGCCTGGCGTTTCGATCATGTCGATGGCGACACCCCCCAGGTGCAATTGGTCGCCTTCGACGACCCTTACAGCCTGCCGCCGGCCAGCGTGGAACGGGTGCGCTTCCACCGCAGCGACGCCACCGAGGCCGAGGACGGCCTGACCGAGTGGAACGCGCAGCGCCAGATCGTGCCCGGTGCGGTGGCCTTGGCCAGTTTCGACTACCAGCCGGTGCAGACCCAGCACAGCGGCGACGACAGCCGCATCGACCAGGGCCAGAACGGCAAGGCCTTGCAATCGTCCTTGCACGGCTACGACCCGCAATCGCTGTACTACGCCGGCGACGCCGACCAGCTCAGCCGCTACGCCCAGCTGCGCCAGCAGGCGCATGACCTCAACGCCAAGCAATTCAGCGGCGGCGGCTCGGTACGTGGCCTGGCCGCCGGCCAGTGGTTCCGCCTGGACGAACACCCGGCCCACGACGGCGACAGCAGCGAGCAGCGCGAATTCGTGGTCACCCGCCAGACCCTGAGCGCGCGCAACAATCTGCCGGCGGATCTGAAGGCGCTGGCGGGTGAGAAAGACGCGCAACCGTTCCGTGCCGACTTCGACGCCCAGCGTCGCGGCGTGCCGCTGACCCCGGCCTACGCCCACACCGAACTGGCCAAGCCCAAGTCCCGTGGCGTGCAGACCGCCACCGTGGTTGGCCCGCAAGGAGAAGAAGTCCACACCGACCAGCACGGCCGCATCAAGGTGCAGTTCCACTGGCAGCGGCCGGACGAACACCCCAGCATTGGTGCGGGCATGGACGACAAATCCTCCTGCTGGCTGCGGGTGGTGATGCCCAGCGCCGGCGCCGGCTGGGGCCATCAATTCATC
>NZ_LDUI01000079.1:0-1036 GCF_001043555.1 Chromobacterium sp. LK1
GTCGGTGCCGGACATCGTCAAGCAGATTCTGGCCGAGCATCAGCAGGCCAACCCGGTGTTCGCGCGGGTGCAGACCTTGGAGTTCAAGACCGGCCCGGCGTCGCCGCGCAGCTACTGCCTGCAATACCGAGAATCCGATTACGACTTCATCGTGCGGCTGTTGCACGAAGAGGGCTATGCCTGGCGTTTCGATCATGTCGATGGCGACACCCCCCAGGTGCAATTGGTCGCCTTCGACGACCCCTATAGCCTGCCGCCGGCCAGCGTGGAACGAGTGCGTTTCCACCGCAGCGACGCCACCGAGGCCGAGGACGGCCTGACCGAGTGGAATGCCCAGCGCCAGATCGTCCCCGCCGCGGTGGCGCTGGCCAGCTTCGATTACCAGCCGGTGCAGACCCAGCACAGCGGAGACGACAGCCGCATCGACCAGGGCCAGAACGGCAAGGCGCTGCAATCGTCCTTGCACGACTACGACCCGCAATCGCTGTACTACGCCGGCGACGCCGACCAGCTCAGCCGCTACGCCCAGCTGCGCCAGCAGGCGCATGACCTCAACGCCAAGCAATTCAGCGGCGGCGGCTCGGTACGTGGCCTGGCCGCCGGCCAGTGGTTCCGCCTGGACGAACACCCGGCTCACGACGGCGACAGCAGCGAACAGCGCGAATTCGTCGTCACCCGCCAGACTTTAAGCGCGCGCAACAACCTGCCGGCGGATCTCAAGGCTTTCCAGGATGGCAAGGAAGCACAACCGTTCCGTGCCGACTTCGACGCCCAGCGTCGCGGCGTGCCGCTGACCCCGGCCTACGCCCACACCGAACTGGCCAAGCCCAAGTCCCGTGGCGTGCAGACCGCCACCGTGGTTGGCCCGCAAGGAGAAGAAGTCCACACCGACCAGCACGGCCGCATCAAGGTGCAGTTCCACTGGCAGCGGCCAGACGAACACCCCAGCATTGGTGCGGGCATGGACGACAAATCCTCCTGCTGGCTGCGGGTGGTGATGCCCAGCGCCGGCGCTGGCTGGGGCCATCAATTCATC
>NZ_LDUI01000008.1:0-127285 GCF_001043555.1 Chromobacterium sp. LK1
CGCGCCGACGCAGGCAGTACAAGTAGTACGACAAGGAGGCGCAACGCAGGATCAGCGGTTTTGTTGGCGGCTCTAATCACATCGAACTAGGCGGCTGCTGCCAATGGCCCATGGTCCTTGGCGGAGCGCGCTTTTATAGTGAGAACCTACCCCATCATCGAGCCAAACCGTCATGAGCCATCTGGACATCCCATCCTTCCTGCGCCACCAGCCGCTGTTCCAGCAACTGTCCCCGGAGCAAATCCAGGCGCTGGTGCCGCACACCCAAGAACTGCGCGGTCTCAAGGGCCAGGTGATCTTCCAGAAGGGCGACCCTTGCGACGGCATGTTCCTGGTGGTGTACGGCCGGGTGAAGCTGGCGTTGTCCTCGGCGCAGGGCAGTGAAAAAGTGATGGAAATCATCCACCCCGGCCAGAGCTTCGCCGAGGCGGTGATGTTCCTGGGCCGGCCCTGCCCGGTGATGGCGCAGTTCCTGGAAGACGGCATGCTGCTGAAAGTGGAAGCGGCCGGCATCCTGCAAGCGATAGACCACGACCCGGCGTTTGCCCGGCGCTTGCTGGCCGGCCTGTCGCTGCGCCTGCACGGCCTGGTGCGGGACGTGGAGCGCTACTCCATCGAAAGCTCCTTGCAGCGGGTGATTGGTTATCTGCTGCAACACATCCCGGAAGACGGCGGCAGCCTCACGCCGCAGGTATCGCTGCCGGTGAACAAAAGCCTGATCGCGTCCCGGCTCAACCTGACGCCGGAAACCTTCTCGCGCATGCTGCACCAGTTGATCGAGGCGGAGCTGATCCAGGTGGATGGGCGCGATATTACCTTGGTGGATGTGGAGCGGCTGAAGGCCTTCGGCAACTGCGCTTAGAGCCACTAACAAAACCCCTGATCCTGCGTTGCGCCTCCTTGTCGTACTACTCGTACTGCCTGCGTCGGCGCGCCTTGGCTCAGGTACGCTGCGCGGTTTTGTTAGCGGCTCTTAGAACCTGTTTACGATCTGCTGCGCGTCGGCGATACAGCGTTGAAAACGTCTTCGAAATGCTCATGTACCACCTGTACATTCCGCTTTCTCAGCCATTTTCGCCTTGCCTCGCCTTAGCTCGCGAGATCGTAAACAGGTTCTTAGAACCTGTTTACGATCTTTCCGAGAGAGATCGTTGTTCAAGACATTGGATCCACTGCGCGGATGATGGTTCAGGGCCGGTTCCGCCCTGACCGAGCCAGGCAAGCACCGTCGCGAGGGAGTCAAGCAGGGAGGAGATAGTGGCTTGGCCAAATATCCCCTCCACCTCTAAAGACCAGCCGGCGGCAGGCTTGAAGAGAGCCTGCGCGCGTGGGATTCGTGGTTTCCCGCGTATTTACAGCGCTTCAGGATAGGTACGCATCGTGCCCGTTCAGGGAGGCGCCCCCTCCGGCGGCGGCGCTCCCACCAAGGCCTGGCGCGCCAGCGCCATATTGCTGAACCCCGCCTGCCGATAACACAGCCGCGCGCAAGTATCGCGGTTGCTCCATGCGCCGGACGCCCACATCGCCAGGATGGCGGCGCGGGCGTATTCCTGCTCGCCATAACGTTGCTGCCAACGGCGAAACTCCGCCAGCGCCAGCTGGATCTCCTGAAGAATGGCCGTGGAATTGGCTGGATGGGCCGGGCAGTCGTCCGCCAAGGCGACTACGCCGCTGCGCGCCTCATAAACAATGAGCAAACGCGCGGCGCGCTTGAGCGCGTCGTTGTGCTGCTTCAATAGCTTCATCATGGCAATGCTCCCCATCCGACAGATCAAAACACGCGATTGATGCGCTGCAGCCCCAGCTGCAAACGCTGCTGCACCGGCTCCAGCAAGGCCAGCGCTTCCTCGCTGCTGAACAGCAGCGGCTCGTCGCGGCGTTGCAGCAGAGTGAGCAGGGCTTGCAAGCTCAGGTGGGCGGCGCGCAGATCGATCGTGCCTTGCAAGAGCAGGGCATCCAGCTCGGCGTGGCTGCGGCTCAACTGCCGGCCCAGCGCGCCCAAGGCCACCATATCGCCAGCGGCGGACGGCAGTTGATGCAGGCATAGGCGTAGCTGTTCCAGCGGCGCGGCGCTGTTGGGGTCGTGCGGTTCTCCTGCGCACAGCGGGCAGGCGGGAGGGGAAAGAGCGGAAGGAAAAGTAGCGAAGGTCATCACGGTCTCCATGTCAGTTTGGAAACCTGCCTAGGCGAGGCTAGGGCAGGCACGTGACAAGGTGGCAAAACCGGCTGACTTTCCAGTGACCGGCAATCCTTTCGGATTCCCTGCCACGGCCCGCCCCGAATGGGTACGGCGTGGCAGCAGACGTAACAGTGCCAAAGCGGACTGTTGAGTCTGCGGGAAAGTCAGTTTTGGGTTTACCAGCCCTGCGCCGTGTGATTGAGCACGACGCGGGACCAAGCCTAAACAGGCTGGGAGGGGGCGTCAAGGTGGGGGCATTGATTTGAACGTCTTGGGTGTCCAGTTGCCTAGTTCGCCGATATGGTTAAAACAGGAGATAGTCGGGTTAGGGCTGAACTTATAAAAATAAAAACGGCGATATGTATTATCGCCGTTTTTATTTATTCTGGAAGGATGAATTTGTCAGAGGTTGGGAAGGTCATGTTCCTCAGGTGGCTTTCAACTTCCCTGATAATATCTTCGGATGTTTCAGGCCTATCTTTGCACTTTGCGGCCCAGTCACGTCCTGGATGAAGTACATCCCAGCGTGGTCGCTTACCATTATGGCGTCCTTTTCCGGGATCGTGGTTGCCAAATCCATCTACCAAGGAGTTCCATACTGGCGAATACCGAGCAATCAGTAATGATTCGCCTAGAGGAATCCAAATGTCTTCCACGACTAGGAAGCGACATGTAAAGTCATTTATATCTAGGTTGTCAACCGCGCGGATGCTTTCCGCATGCTCTGATAGGCGGCTAAGTAGAGCTTTCCCCGCCTTACTGTTAACGGCGGGTTCCCCTCCTTTACGAGATCCAGAGGGGACTGCTTTGCCAACATAAATCGGAATTTGCTTGGATTGCTGGTTCCGTTTGGCAATTTCTTCGTATGGAGAAAATGTTCCAGAATAATAAATTGCGTATATGCCCGCGCCACGAAATTTGGGAAGATTATCTAGTGGATAAATTTTGCCTGCGAGAAGGGCTTCGGCCACCGAAGCGCCTAGATTTTTCTTGTCGAGTGGGTTGAATGGAATGAATGGGATGACTTCTGCGGTCATGCGACACCCTTTGTTTTATTTTTGGACAACTGAGCCTCAAGCTCTAGCATCTGGGAAACAAGAAGGCGTTCGGCGACACTGGATGCTACGACGCGAGCCAGCATCACGGGAACCGCGTTTCCGAGCTGTCGCATTGTTTCAGTCCATGAACCATGGAAATGGTAGCCATCGGGGAAGGTTTGAATGCGAGCGGCTTCCCTGACTGTGAAATAGCGAACCGATCCATCCTCATGGACTAGCATGTTCTCCCCGCCGGGTACTCCATGAGCTCCCGCTTTCAAGGTCTTTGCAGGCAGGTCGAGTGGACTGCCGGTGTGACCGGGGTATACTCGCGCGCCATCTTGAAAGAAGTGGTTGGCAATATGTTTTGCTTTCTTGCTGCGCGGGTCGGGTAGGCCTAATAATGCATCACGAACAGTCCGCCATGGGAGAGTTTCGGGTGGTAAAAACTCAAGGCTGTTGATGCGCGATTGGAGTTTCTCCGGGGGGAGTGGCCGCATATTATTGGGAATGGAATGCCGTTCCCAATATTCACCAGTTACCCATTGTTCGTATAGCAAGGCATCAAAACTGTGTGTGGCTTTGGGGAATGACCACTCGATGCCTAGATCAGAGCGGAAACCGACGATAAAAACACGTTCCCGCTTTTGTGGAATGCCATAGTCCGCCGCATTCACCAGTGTTGGAACAACATTATAGGTTAGGCCCGAGTTAAAGGCGTTTCCGGATGCTTTTTCCTTCTGGAGGCGAAGAAAGTGCTCATACCAACCTTCGGAGCCGAGTCTTCCAATCTCGGGAAAGGTAAGCTGAAGCAGAATGTATTGGTAATAGTTAGCAAAGGATGAGCGCGTCAGGCCTTTCACGTTTTCCACGATGAATGCGCGCGGACGTAGCCTACGAATGATATCCACCGTTGCGGGAAACATGTCTCGACTATCATCATGGGCCTTGTGTTTACCTCCCATCGAAAATGGTTGGCATGGTGGGCCGCCCGCGACGAGATCTATCCCATCTCCCAGGCCAGACCAGTCGAAGTGGCGAACATCGCCCTCAGCCACGTTCCATCCTTCAACCAGAGGATACCCACGAGCACCATTCTCTCGGATTGTGTCGCATGCCCACTTGTCCCACTCGACAACGGCCTGAGGCTCGAAACCGGCGAGGTGGACGCCCATTGCGAGTCCTCCCGCGCCAGCGAACAACTCAACACATTTCATCTTGTTTCCCCTTCATCAAGGAACTGCCGTAAGCGTTCGGCAAGTTGTTCCTTGAGTTTCAACTGACATTCCCAAACTATGAGGACTCGCCAACCCGAGGCTTGCAATGCCGCGATTTTGCGGGCATCCCTTAGTCGGTTTCCCTCGAGCTTTGCCGACCAAAACTCGACACGTGACTTTGGCATTCTGGCCAGAGAGCACATCTCATGGCGATGCCAGAAACAGCCATGTACAAAAATAATGGCTTTTCGAGATCGGAAAACCAAATCAGGCTTACCTGGTAGATCGCGGCAATGTAGGCGATACCGGTATCCCATGCCGTGGATGAGTTTCCGAACGAACATTTCAGGCTTGGTATCCACAGAGCGAACCCTCGCCATCCGTTGGCTTCGCTCCTTGGGTGTAAGCGTATCCATGGCCGTTAGCTTAGCGCATTCCGAGGTTAGACACGCAAGTGAGCGCTACAGATGGATTGCGGCTTTAGCATGAAAAAAGCCCTCCTGAATGGAGAGCTCCATGGTGGTTTCGATCAGAGCCCTAAGCGCTGAAGGCAACTTAAGGCGGTGATTCTAACAGTAGCCCCTCTCCCTTACTAGTTTGTGACGGAGGATTTCATGGGCTTGTGCTGTGGCTGCATTGCCACGCATCCTCCCCTCACCCCGCCCCCTCCACCCGATTCCGCCCATTGGCCTTGGCCCGATACAAGGCCTCGTCCGCGCGCTGGACGATGGTTTCGTGGGTGTCGTCTTCTTCCTGCGCGCTGGCCGCGCCTATGCTGACGGTGATGACGCCGGCCACGGTGTCGGAGGCGGCGGATATCGCCGTGCGCACGCGCTCGGCCAGCACCATGGCGCCTTCGGCGTCGGTGTCGGGCAGCAGGAGCAGGAATTCCTCGCCGCCGTAGCGGGCGGCAAAGTCGGTGGTGCGCGCCACGCTGTGCAGGGTGGCGGCAATCTGTTGCAGCACTTGGTCGCCCACCGCGTGGCCGTAGGTGTCGTTGACGCGCTTGAAGTGGTCGGCGTCCATCAGCAGCACTGAATAGGGCGCATGGCTGCGGCGGAAGCGCTGGTATTCCGCGGTCAGCCGTTCCGCGGCGGCCATGCGGTTGCCCAGGCCGGTCAGCGCATCGCTGCGCGCCATCTGTTCCAGCAGCGTGGCGCGTTCGGCCAGTTGGCGGTTGGCTTCGCTTAGCGCTTCGGTGCGCTCTTCCACTTTTTTCTCCAGGCTGGCGTTGATGGCGGCCAGTTCGCCGCGGCGCGCCAGCAGGGTGGTGGCCATCTGGCGTATCGCCAAGGAGAGTTTATTAAACTCATGTGAAGAGGCGTCTATTTTCCACTCCACATGTTCCTCTCCTGCGCTGATGCGCTGTGCGGTGCTTACAAGCGCTTCCAGCGGGCTGCTGATTGATGCTGCTATGCGGTAAACCAAAACAACCAGTAAAAGGGTAATAATCAAGCTGGGCAGGGTGAGTTCTGAGCGGAGCCGGTGAAATGAGGCCAGGAATTGAGGTGGAGATTCACGGATAAGAACACGCCAGCCTTTTTTGGCAGGGTTTTCTATTTTGGCTTCGGCATAGAGATAGTTTGTGCCGTCCGGCCAATCTTCCTGGCGATAGCGTTGATTGACAAGCGGCGCCGGTAGTGTTGTTGGTTCATCCGCGCTTGTTGAAAAGAGTGCTATGTTTTGCTGATTGACAATAAACACCTGTGTTGCGTATTCAGCGCTATTTCGAGGTAAGAGTTCGGCAATCATGGCCGATACCCAGGACCATGAATTCTGCGCGACCAGTGTGCCACGCAAGGCTCCTGCGTCATCATAAATTGAAACGGCGTACTCTATATAGGGTGAAGGTTTGGTGCCAATGGCGGTGGCCAGTTTTCCGTCTTCAGCGATGATGCCTAGCCATTTGATGTCCGGGTTTTCCTGTTTTATCTGGACGAGTTCGTTTGTTAGTGCTTGGCTCCTGATGGAGGTAGTGGAAAATGCTTTATTGTGAGTTCGCAATCTAAGCTTCTGCTCGCGTTGAAGCAATTCCATATCGAGTGATTTGGAGATGATTTGTGCAGTGCTTAGCAGTGCCTCTCCCTTGTTTTCGATTAAGGTCTCGTTCAAAAAAGGCTCTATTGCAATATCCAGTAGGGTGGCCAGCAGAAAAAGTCCTCCAAAAACAAGGCTTAGCTGTAAACGAAAATTGCTCAGAAAGCGAAAGGAGTGACTTTTCATGGTGGAACCAATGGGAGGGTGTTACTTAATGTTTGTACCCAGTGGTGAAAAAATGCAAGTTGGAGGATGTTGAGTCGATGTGGCTGACTAGCGGGATAGCGATGGGAAATTCTTGTTGATGCTTATGGTATTTTAATTTTGATTGCTGTAATTATTTGTCGTTGCGCTGCCATGGTTTTGCCGTGCTCAACTAAGAGCGTGTTCACGATCTCGCGAGACAAGGCGAAAACGGCTGAGAAAGCGGAATGTGTCGATGGTATATCCGCATTTCGAAGCGGTACTCACCGTGTAAGGCGCCCGTGACGCGCGGCAGATCGTAAGCAGGGTCTACGGCTGAGGGTCGGTGGAGGAGGGGGGAGCGGATTGGGCTCTGAAGAGAAGTTCCGAGGCCTTGGTGAAGGCCTCGGAGGGATGCAAGAGGCTATGGCAGCCTCTTGGCGCTTTCATTACTGATGGCTACGGCGCTGCAGCCAACTTGCCAGCCGGCCGCCGAATAGCAGCTCATAAAGTACCGGCACCACGCCTAGGGTGATCAGCGTGCCCAGCAGCAGGCCTCCCATGATGGTCAAGGCCATGCCGGCCCACAGGCTGCCGCCAAAGATCAGTAACGGTACCAAGCCGGCTACGCATGTGAGCTTGGTCATCACGATAGGGCGAAGACGTGCCACCGCCGCCGCTACCACCGCATCGCGTATAGGCTTGCCGGTGGCCAGTTCCACTTCGATTCGTTCAAGCAGCAAAACAGCGTTGTTGACGATGATGCCCGCCAGGGAGAGTAAGCCAAAGTTGGCCATGAAGCCCATGGGTTCTCCGCCTATCAGCAGCGCCGGGGCAACGCCGATCATGGCAAACGGGATGATGCCTACGATCAGTGTCAATTTCCGGAAGGAGCCGAACTGCCAGATAAACAGCAGCAGCATGGCTACCACCGCATGCGGCAGGTAGTTCTCCAATGCAGCGCTGGAGTCCGCCGCTTCTTCTATCTCCGCTCCCAGCTCGATATGGTAGCCGGGTGGCAACTTGATTTGCTTGATGCTCGGTGCCGCGCGGTCAACCGTCTGCTGCGCGGTGGCGGTGGTGCTGCGTCCTTCTACGGTGAGCGTGCGCACCAAGTCGCGTCGTATGATGGTTGACGGTTCGGACGCAAGCGACGCGCTTGCCACTGCTGACAAGGGCACCGGCGCCGCGCCATTGGCCGGGTAGATGAGGGTGTTGGCCAAATCTTCCGGATGGGCTCGCTCGGCGCCGCTACCCCTGATGATCATCGGCACCAGCGTATCTCCGTCGCGCAGCACGGAGGCTTCCACGCCGGTATAGCGCATGCCCAATGCGGTTGCGATATCTTCGCTGCTGATCCCCAGGCGCCGCGCCTTGCGTTGGTCGATTTCAACATCCACGCGAGGAACGCGTGGTCCCCAGTCATTGCGGACTTGCACCAGCCCCGGCAGCGGGCGCAGCGCCGCTTGGATTTGTTGACCGATATTGCGCAATACCGCTTCGTCCGGCCCACTGATCCGATAGGCCACTAGGCCGGCATCGTTGGTGCTGCGCGAGAAGCGCTTGGCATCCACGCGCACGTCGGAGTACTTGCGGGCCATCCATTGCTGGGTGCGCTGGATCATGCTTTCCAATTCATCGCTATCGCGAACGCTGACGGTGAGATAGCCGATATTGGAGGCGGGCAATGGCGGGTTGAGCGACAGGACGATACGGGGGCCGCCATCCGCCACATAGCCGATGCTGGTGGTGACTTCGGGGTTCGCTTTCTTATCGCTCAGCCAGCGGCTGAGATCGCGCACAACGGTTTGGGTCCTGCGGGCATCGCTGCCGGGCTGCAGCTCGACAACGACCTGGAATTGCGGCCGATCCGAGGGCGGCAGGAAGCCTGTGGGCACTTGCGACAGCAGACCCATGGAGCAGACAAACAGCAAGGTCATGCCCGCCAGCATGAGGCCTTTGTGGTCTAGTACTTTGCGGATGACTCGGGCATAAGCGGTGTAAAAGCGGCTGTCTTTCGCTGGGGCATCGTTGTCGTGGTGACCGGCCTTGAGAAAGTAGTAGCACAGCAGCGGCGTAATGGTCAGGCACAGCAGCCAGGAGCCAAGCAATGACAGCGTCACTACGACCACGAGTGGTCGGAGGTACTCATTGACCGTGGTATTGCCAAAAAAGAATGGCGAGAAGGCGAAGATAATGACGAGAGAGGACGTCAGCAGAGGAATGGCCAAGGTTTTACCGGCCTGGATGCAGGCAGACTTGCGTTCCTCTCCAGCGGCCAAGCGCCGCTCTACGTCCTCGGCGATGACGATGCCATTGTCAACCAGTAGGCCGAGCGCGATGATGATCGCCGCCATCGATACGATGTGAAGTTCGATGTCTAGAGAGCGCATCACCAGCAGCGTGGCCAAGATGGTCAGCGGTACGATGCTGCCAACAATAATGCCTGCTCGCCACCCGAGAAACAGCACCACTACCGTCATCACGATCAGGATGGTTTCTTCCATCACCCTGTTCATATTGCCCATTTCATGCTCAACCACGTCGGCTTGGAATGAGACGTAGTCCAGCATGAATCCAGTGGGTAGCAGTTGCTCTTGCAGTTCGCTTACCCGTGTCTTGAGTTCCTTGCCCAGTTCCTTGATGTTCTGGCCTCGGCGCATGGAAACACCCAGCACCACGGCATTTTCTCCGCGGTAGATGGCTGCGGACTCCGGAGGGTCCGCGGGGAGCACTTTCACTTGGGCGATGTCTCCCAGGCGCACGGTGGACGCTACCGCGTTAGGGCCGGTAGGAGGCGTCAGCATGAAATTGCGCAGCGCTTCGATCGAGCGTATTTCGCCGGAAGCAACAACCGCTGCGTTTAGGCCGGACATGACCACTTGGCCGCCTGAAAGCACCACGTTCTGCTGTTGAAGTTGCTGTATCACCGCGCTGGTGCCCAGCCCCAGGCCTGCCAGGCGATTGCGATCGAACTCGATGTAGATCCGCTCGTCCTGCAAACCGTGGAAGCTGACGCCCTGAATTCCCTTGATGCCGTAGATGCCCTCACGCAGGCGCTTGAGCGGTTCGCGCATCTCGCTCATGGAGAAGCCTGGGGCGGTGATGGCGATCGAGGCGATGGCAACCCGCCCGAAATCGTCATTGATCTGCGGCGGCAATGTCCCTGCAGGGAACGATGGGGTGGCTTCGCCCACTTTGGCGCGCATGCGCTGCCACACCGGAATCAGGTCCTTGATTTCATCCCGCAGACTAACCCGTACCGCCACGCTGCCTGATCGAACCGTGCTGGTCACGTGCTTGATTTCAGGCAGCTGGCGCAGTCTTTCTTCCAGCGGGCGCGCCACTAGCTGTTCCATGCGCTCGGCCGGCATGCCCGGGTTGGAGACAAAAATGATTGCGTCTCGGATTGTGGTGGAAGGTTCCTCCTGCGACGGGAAGCTCAGAAAGGTGAACACCCCGGTTACCAAGACTAATAAGGCAGCAAAAAAGGTCAGGCGACTATTGTTGAGAGCAGCTTCGGTCAATCTCATCGCTCGGCTCCTTGTGCGGATGGGAGCAAGGTTTCCGACGAGTAGGATTTGGCGGGCTGACCTTCATGTAGAAAAGCCGCACCGGCTACGACCACACGCTCACCCGTGGCGAGGCCCTGGGTAATGGTGATGCGGCCGCCGCTTTGCATGCCAGTGCTGGTGTGGACGGTGCGATGTTGTAGCTTGCCCGCGGGGGTCAGAACGAAAACCGCGGCTTGCCCCGGTTGTGAGGCCGGCAAGATCGCCGATGCGGGCAGACTGATTTTGTCGGTTGGGTGCGGATTGGGCAGTTCCACGGAAATCACGCCCCCGCTACGCAATGAAGCCGGTGCCTTCGGCAAGCGGAAGATTGCCTGCACCAAAGAGCCATTGTCGCTGCGTGCAGACACGCGCTCCAACGATAGCGGAAAGGTCTCGTTCCCACTTTTGCCGCGTGCGCTGCTGCCGGGGGTCAGGGAGGCGGTAACCGACTCCGGGAGCATGGCAACGACTTCAAGTTGGTTGCCAGACTGAATTTGCAAGATGCTCTGGCCTGCTGCCACATCAGTGAACGGCTGTGCTTGGCGAGCCACGATCTCGCCGTCAAAGGGGGCGGTAATCCGGCTGTGGGCTAGGTCGCGCCGGGCGGTGGAAAGGGCCGCGTTGGCCGCGTCCAGTTGACTGCGGGCCTGTTGGTAGGCGGCTTGCGTGGACTGTAAGGCCGTGGGGGAGATGATTTTGTCACGAGCCAGTGCCTGTTGCTGTTCTAGCTGGGCACTGCGTTCCGTGAGCGTGGCCGCCGCGGCGGCGCGGTCGGCTTCGGCTTTGTCCAATCGCCAGCGCGCGGGGGCCTCGTCCAAGCGTGCGAGTAGTTGGCCCGCGCGCACGCGATCGCCTACTTCTACTTGGATAGCCACAATGCGGCCAGCAGTTTCAAAGCTCAGGTCGCTACGCTGACGAGCACGCAGAGTGCCAACAAAATTGTTGCTTGCTGCTTGGGTCTGAGCCGTGCCGACAATCTCGGTTTTGACTACTTTGGGTAGCGCTGTTGCAGGCTGCGTGGATTGGGAGCAGGCGCTGAGCATGAAAGCGGATGCCGCCACAGCTAAGGTTATGGCGCTGATTGAAGGCAAAGAGTGTTGTAAATGCATGACTGAATCTCAAGTGGGCGGGGGTTAAGGCAATTCGCGCGCCAACTCCAGTAGCGTCTCTCGCATAGCCGCGCGCTGATCTGGCGTGAACTTGTGTAGTTGGAGCAATTCGAGCAGCAGCAAGCCATCCATGGCTAATGACAACAGTTGAAAGAGCGCGGGATTAGGGCTGCGGCCTAAGGCGTCATAGCCGCGGGAAAACAATGCCTGTACCTGGGGAAGCAGGTGCGGGTGTGCGGTGGCAGCTACCAACATATTGGCGAGCAATTGTTTCTGGCTAGCGGGCATGTCGAAGGTAAAGTCCACTAACTCGGCGATCTTGGCCTGAGGTGAGACGATCTGGGGCTGGTCTGAGACAGGGATGCCAATTTGTGCATCCAGCTCAGTCACCATGCGTTCAAGCAGCGCGCTCAAAAGCTCGTCACGCGTCTTGAAGTGGTAAATCAGACCCGCTTTAGTGATGCCTGCGGCGGTGGCGGTTGCCTGGATGCTTACATTGCTAACGCCATGCTTGGTCAGAATCGCGGCGGCCGCATCAAGGATAGTGTCGCGAGAGTTGGTGCTATTAGACGGGGGCAAGATAATTCCTTTACATTCACTGTACTGTACGTATAGTATAGTAGTTGAAATCAACTAGTCAATCATGGAGTTATCGGATGCATCCCAAATCTTCTGTCTCGGGCTTTGGATCCCCGCGCATCACTCGTCAGATGCTACTTAGTGTGGGCGCGTGTGCCGTACTGAGCTTGACGGGCTGCACCTCAATGCAGCCAAGTTCATCAATTGGAAAAGTCTCAGTCGCGGTGCCGGCTAAGTGGAACGAAGTTGTGAGCGACAGTAAGGGAAGCGATGCGAGCAACTGGTGGCATGGCTTTGGCATTCATGAGCTGGATGATCTGATCAGGACTGCGCTGGCATCGAATCGAGACTTGCGGATCGCAACAGCTCGTCTGGAGCAGGCTCGCGCATTGACCGATAGGGCACAGGCGGATCGCCGTCCGCAACTGGACGCCGTGGCGGGTGCGCAGCGCGGCAGGAATAATGGTCTTGATCCAAAAACTGAGCGTAGCAGCGTTGGCATGCGCGCCAGTTGGGAAGTGGATCTATTTGGTCGTGGAGCATTAGCGGTCGACGCAAGCCAAGCGGATGCCCAAGCAAGCCAACATGCGCTGGAAGCCGCGCAGATCGCCCTGGCCGCCGATGTGGCTGCTGCGTATTTTGAATTGCGCACCTTGGCGCAAAGAGTGGAGCTGCGTCGACAGGCGAGTCTGGTGGCGGAAAATCAGCTTAAAGTTGCCCAGCGTAAGTTCATCGCAGGCCAGACCACGGCATTGGAAGTCGAGCGCTGGAGGACTGAGCTGGCACAAGAACAGGCAACCATCGCGCAGTTGGATGGCCAACGGCGAGTACATCATCGCCAGCTGGCCGTGCTGCTGGGGGTTGGAGAAGCTCCGGTGCTGGGCCTGCTTGCCACGGGTGAGGCCCCTCCGCCTCCGGCCCTGAAGCTACCTGGAGAATTGCTGGAAAGACGCCCTGATGTGTTGCGCCAAGCCAGGGCCCTGGATGGCGCATTGGCTCGTGTCGGAGTGGCGCGTAAAGAGGTGTACCCAAAGCTGCAGATCGATTGGGCTGGATCGCGTGAGAGGACGGCGCTCGTTGGTGGAGGGGCGTCTCCGCAAATTGTGCTTGCTTATGGTGTCTCGCTATCGTTGCCCATTCTTGATGGGGGCCGTATTCGCAGCAATATCAAGATACAGGAGGCCCGCGCCAAGGAGGCGATGGCTGAGTATGAGAAGACCATGTTGCAAGCATTGGCGGATGCGGAGTCGGCACTCGTGCAGTGGACCGCTTCTGAGGTCTCGCTGCGGGAGTGGCGGAAGGCTGAGGCCGCAGGGAATGTCGCAGTCAGTCACGCGGGACGGATGTTCGATGCGGGGATGAGTGATCAGAGCGCGGTGCTGGATGCCCGGCGTAATTATCTGCATGCACAGGATGAAGTGAGCCAGGCGGAGGGTGCCCGATGGGCGGCGGCGGTGAATTTGCGAAGAGTGTTTGCCGGCGCGATTTAATTCATGTGTTGCTCCAACCGTTCTCATCTCTCTTGAGTCATTGAAGGGCTGGTGTGGAAAAGATGGAACGAAAAACACGGAAACTCTGGTGGGGTGTGGCTTGCTGGTAATGCTCTAGGCAATTTTGCAGCTGAGCATGGCGCCGTGGCTGGTTCGTGGCGTCCACTCCATCGCTGGGTCTTGCCGCCGGTGCGCACCAGCGCTTGTCGCGGCACGGCGGCGTATTGGGCGCGCTGCAACGCGGCGTCGCCGTAGACCTAACGGCTGCTGGCGTCGGTCTCCAGTTGCGATTTGCGGCTTCGGTGTGTTGCCCTCATGCATGGCCAGCGCGCTGCCCATAAAAATTAGGCGGCAGGATGTCAATGCAGCATGGGTCTTTCCGCGTTGGAGCATGGAGATTCGATAGTGATGCAAACAGGGTGCGAATGCGGCGCCATGGCTTCCACCATGCGGCCGCCCGGCGCGATTCAAGGCCGCCAGGCCCTGATCCTCGTGGCTGAGGATGAACCCGAGATCGCGGAGATCCTCTCCGCCTATCTGACGCGCAGCGGCATGCGCTGCGTGCACGCGGCCAACGGCCGGCAAGCGCTGGAGCTGCATTTGTCGCTAAAGCCGGATCTGGTGTTGCTGGATGTGCAGATGCCCCATGTCGACGGCTGGCAGGTGCTGGCCGAGCTGCGTCATCGCGGCGATACGCCGGTGATCATGCTGACGGCGCTGGATCAGGACATCGACAAGCTGATGGGCTTGCGCATCGGCGCCGACGATTACGTGGTCAAGCCCTTCAATCCGGCGGAGGTGGTGGCGCGCGCGCAGGCGGTGCTGCGCCGCTCCATGTCGTCCGCGCGCCAGGCGGAGCCGCGCGTGCTGCGCGCCGCGCCGTTCGAGATTGATCTGGAAAATCACGAGGTGGCGGTGATGGCGGGCAAGCAGCGCCATGTGCTGAGCTTGACGCTGACCGAATTCAAGCTGCTGGTGCAATTGGCGCGCGCGCCGCGGCGGGTGTTCAGCCGCGCCGAGCTGCTGGCCGCCTGCCTGCCGGAAGGCGACGCGCTGGAGCGCACCGTGGACAGCCATATCAGCAAGCTGCGCAAGAAGCTGGAGGAGCGCGGCGTGGACGGCGTGCCGGTGGGCGTGCGCGGCGTGGGCTACAAGCTGTGGGGCGCGGAATGAGGCTGGCGGGGCTGAGCCGGCAGATTGCGCTGTCGATGGCGACGATGGCTTTCTGCGTGACCGTGCTGGTGGTGGTGACCGGCTTCTCTTTCTACTATGTGGCGATGACTTACTGGCCGGTGCATTTCGAGACGCCGGGCTGGAAGATGACGATGCCGGAGTGGGTGTGGCTGCTGTCCAGCACGATGGCCGGCCTGGCGCTGTCGGTGGCGATGGGCCTGCGCCTGGCGCGCCGCATCCTGGTGCCGCTCAACTCGGTGGCGGAGAGCATACGCCGCGTCGCCCAGGGCGATCTGGACGCGCGCGCCGCGGCCGGCGACCGTTCGCTGCGCGAGGCGGCGGCGCTGGCCGACGATTTCAACGCGCTGGCGGACCAGTTGCAGCGCATGACCAAGGAGCAGACGTTTTGGAACGCCGCCATCGCCCATGAGCTGCGCACGCCGGTGACGGTGTTGCGCGGCCGCTTGCAGGGGTTGGCGGAAGGGGTGTTCACGCCGGATGAAAGCCAGTTCCGCCGTTTGCTGGTGCAGGTGGAGGGCCTGGCGCAGTTGATCGAGGATTTGTGGGTGATCAGCCTGGCGGAAAGCGGGCATTTGGATATCGAGCTGCGCGACACCGATCTGGGCGCCGAAGTGCGCGCGGTGGTGGAGGTGTTCGAGGACGCCTTGTTGGCGGCCGGGCAGCAAGCGGTGCTGGACCTGGACGGCCAGATGGCGCGTTGCGACCCGGTGCGCATCCGCCAGGCCTTGCTGGCCTTGCTGGACAATGCCCGCCGTTATGCGTCGCCCGGCGCGATCCGCATCCAGACCCGGCTGAGCGATGGCCAGTGCCTGCTGCGGGTGGAGGATGAGGGGCCGGGGATTGCGGAGGAACTCGCGCCGCATGTGTTCGAGGCTTTCTGGCGCGCCGACGGCGCGCGCCAAAGAGGCAAGGGCGGCAGCGGCCTGGGGCTGGCGGTGGTGGCCGCCATCGCGCTGGCTCACGGCGGCGAGGCCCGTTGCAGCCGCGTGGGCGGCGGCAGCCGCTTTGAGCTGGTGTGGCCGCAGCCGGAATGAGCCTGGCCGGGCCTGCTAGCCGGCCCGGCGTTCAGCCCATTTCATGAACACGATTTCCGGGTCGCCATCGTCCAGATTGTCGATGCGCCCGCTTTCCCTGAAGCCCAGCTTATCCAGCAAGCGCCGCATCGGCAGATTGGAAGCATTGCTGGAGGTGAACAGCTTGTCGCCCGCGCAGCGCGTTTCCAACGCGCTCATCAACGCGTGGCCGACGCCGCGGCCTCTGGCGGTTTCCGCCACCATCAGCAGCGCGACAAAATGCTGTTGGAAGAAGGAGCGGTCCAGGATGCCGTAGCCCCGCACCTCCGCGGCTTCAGCCAGCCAGCAGCTTTGCGCGGCGATGGCCTCGCCCAGCATCTGGCACCGGCCAGGCTCTCGCTGCGCGATGGGGTCGATGCTGATCAGCGCGGACAGGTCCGCCGCTTGCGCGCGCCGTATCTTGATATCCATTTCTTGCATGGTTTGCATGTGGTCATGCCGCGCCCGCTTTCAAGGCCGCGTTGATGATTTTCCACTGCCGGGCGGCGCCGGCGATGAACAGCAGCAGCAAGACGCCGGTGGCGATCTGGAGGCTGGGCGCATCCGGGCTGCTCAGCAGCGGATGGCCCAGGGGCAGCCGGGTGGAGGTTTCGGTGATGGCCGGAATCCAGTGGAACAGGAAGGTGGCGGATAGGCCGATGGCGGACACATGGGCGGCCTTGCCGCCGAAGACGCCTTTGAATTCGGCCAGCAAGGCCAGCAGCAGGGTGGCCAGCGTGATCAGGGCCAGCGCGTGCGGCTTGCCGAAGCCGCCATGCTGAAAAATGCCCAGGGCGGTGACGCAGCTGATCAAGGTGCCGATCACATAAGCCTGGCCCAGGCGATTGCGCGGGCTGATCCTACCGTCGCGCCACAGCGCGACGGCGCCGAAGACGACCGCCAGCAGGCTGATGATGGTGTGGAATACGCCTAAGGGGGTGAGTCCGAATAGCATGCTGTTCTCCTTCGCCATCTTGGGGTTTGCATTGAGGCCGGCTAGCCGGCCATGGCCGCTTCAAAACACTTCAACATCAGCCCAGCCGTTGTTGCCACAGCACTATCACTATAAGACCCAGGGCCATGATGCATTCCAGCCGGAAGAAATCCAGGCAGGACAGCAATTGCGATTGCTGCATCAGCTGGCCGACCAGCACCGCGATCCTCTGCTTGGCGCTCAACTCCGGCAAGGCCTGCTGCAACTGGTCCAGCGCGCTGTTGAAGGCCGGGTTGAGCTGGCTGAAGCCCTCGGACAGCCGCTGGTAGTGCAAGGCGTTGCGCGCTTGCAGGAACACGGTGCTGGCGGCCACGCCCATGGACAGCGACAGCTGGCGGACGATGTTCTTGGTCTGGTAGGCGCGGGCGAAGTCGGGCTGGCCGATATGGCTGAAGGTGGCCTGCGCCACCGCCATGATGAACAGGGACATGAAGCCGCCGTTGCAGATCAATATCGTCACGATCAGGCTGGCCGGCGCGTTTTGATTGAGGCCGGACATCAGCACGCCGTAGAGCAGCAGCAGGCCGCAGGCCGCCGCCATCATGGTGCGCACGCCGCGCGCCCGGCGCTTGAGCAATAAGAAGGCGTAGAGCGTGGAGAACAGGATGCCGGCGACAAAGCTCACCGACAGCAAGCGCCCGGTGGTCGGCAGGTCGAAGCCCAGCGCCTGCTGCGCCATCACCGGCAGGATGTAGCTGTTGGCGGAAACCAGCAAATAACAGCAGCTGTAAAAACCCAGGCCGGCCAGGTAGCGCAGCTGAAACAGCGCCTGCCGGTGCAGCGGGTGCCGCCGGCGGTGGTATTGCCAGCCCCAGCCGGCCAGCAGGGCCAGCGCGAGGATGGCCAGCAGCCATTCGGGGCGGGCGAAGAAGTCGTAGGGCAGTTGCTGTATCAGCCATTGCAGCGCCAGCACGCCGATGATCATGAATAGAAAGGCGCGCGAGCCCTGGGTCTGCGGATGGGCCGGCTCCGCCTGCTGGCTCAGCAGCCGGGTGGCCGGCCAGGCCAGCGCCAGCGCCGGCAGCACGGCGAAGAAAATCCAGCGCCAGTCCTGGCGGCTGATCAGTTCCGCGCCCAGCAGCGGGCCGCAGGCGGAGCCCAGCATCAGCGCATAGCCAAAGCAGAGCAGGCCCAGCATCTTGGCCTGGTCGCTCAGCGCGTTCACTTCCACCCGCGCCGCGGTGAAGAAGGCCGCGCCGCCCAGGCCTTGCAGCGCCCGGCCCAGTATCAGTTGGCCGGGACTATTGGCGAAACCGCATGTCAGCGCGCCGATGCCGAACACGATGATGGACAGGCGGATATAGCGCCGCATGCCCAGGCGGCGGCTCAGCCATTCGTGCTGCAACAGCACCAGGATGGCGGCGCTGGCATAGGCCATCGCCGCATAGCTGAATTCTTCCGGCGCGGCGCCGACGCCGCCCATCACTTGGCTGGACGCGAAGTTGAGCAGGCCGTTCTGGAAGAATTCCAGGCAGGCGACCAGCATGATGGAAATCAGATACCAGCGGGTGGGGTGGGGGCGTTCGGCATTCATGGGATAGACACTCGGGATGGTGTCCCCATTATCGGAGCCGGCTATAATTCAATGAAATCGATTGTTTACATGGTAGCTATCGAAATGAATGATATAGACGCGCTGTGGCTGCGGCGGCTGGACCTCAACAATATGGTGGCCCTGCATACCCTGCTGAGCACGCGCAGCGTCAGCGAAAGCGCGCGGCGGCTATGCCTGGGCCAGCCGGCGGTCAGCCATTTGCTCAAGCAGTTGCGGGAGCAATTGCAGGACCCGCTGCTGTGCCGGCACGGCCAGGGGATGATGCCCACCCCGTTCGCCGAGGCGCTGCTGCCGGAGCTGGAGGCCTGGCTGGGCGCCGGCGAGCGCCTGTTCCGGCAACGGCAGACCGAGCTGGACAAGGTGGAGAGGACGGTGCGGCTGGCGCTGCCCGATCCGCTGGAGGCGGCCTTGCTGCCCGGCCTGCTCAAGGCTTGCCGCGAGCAGGCGCCGGGCCTGAGCGTGGATGTGGCGGCGCTGTCTTCCGCCCAGGCGCTGGCGGCGCTGGAGTCGGCGCAGATTGATTACGCCGTCGGCTATTTTCCCTATCCCACGCCAAGACTGGAGCGGCAGATCTTGCTGCGCAATGGCTTCGCCTGCCTCTATCACCGCGATCAACTGCAGTTGCCGCCAGAGGTGGGGGCCGGCGAGGTGGCGGCCTGGCCGCATGTCTACACCTCTTATACCGGCGAAGCGGTGAGCCTGATCGACCACTATTTGCAGCGGCACGGCTTGCAGCGCCGCATCCTGGTCCGCACCGCCAGCCTGCTGGCCATCCCGCCGATCCTGGCGGCGGTGCCGGCGCTGGCGGTGCTGCCCGCCGCCGTTTGCGCCATCATCGGCCGGCATCACGCGGGCATTGCCAGCGCGCGGATAGACGAGCCCAGCTTGCAGCTAGACGTGGAGCTGCTCTGGCATCCGCGGGTGAATCAGGATCTGGTCCATCAATTCGTGCGGGCCGCGTTGACCGGGCAGAGCGCGGATGGGCGGCTGGGGGCGGCCTCCGGCACGGCCGCTTGAGAAGCGCATGCCTGGCGCGTGAAAGCTGAGCCTTATGAGCCGCTGGGGCAGCGCGGCGCATAGCGCGCCAGGCCTTGGTCTGGGTGCTTGATCCAATTGCCGATCTGCCGATAGACGCCGGGCAAATACGATTCCCGGCCCTGATACAGGAAGTAGGCTTGCTTGTACCATGGCCAGTCGGATTCGAGCTGGTAATTGAAGCTGGATGCCTTCATCAAGTTATGCGTCCCGCCGGGAATCAGCGCCACGCTGGCATCGGGCTTGGCGTGCAAGCTGTGTTGAAAGCGGCAGCTGTCGGTCTTGGCGTCGACATTCAAATCGTCCTCGCCCAAGGCGATCAGGACGGGGCCTTGCATGCGGCTTAGGAACGGACGCGAGTCGCTTTGGTAATTCTTCTGCACAAAGATCAAGCGGTCCGGCGACATATCGCTGCGTTGCGCCACCTGGCCCTTGGCCGCAGGCCCGAACAGGGCGTCGTTTTCTTGCCGCTCCCGCGCGAGCAAGGCTTGGATCTCCTCCGGGCTTTTACCCTGGCTGCGATAGCGCAGAGCCTGGTAGTACTGCCCTTGGTCCCGCCAGTTGGCGGCGCCGCCTATGATCACGGAAAAATCGCTGGCCTGGCGCGAGGCGGCAATGGGAATGACCCAGCCGGCTTGCGAGTAGCCGAAATAGCCGACGGGAATCTTTTGGCCTTGGTAATGGCCGGCGATCATTTCCCGCGCGGCGATGGCTTCGTCCGCCCGGTCGGACATGGATTGATGCAGCCAATTGCCCTGGCTTTTCCCTATGCCGGCCTTGTCCCAGCTGAAGATGGCCAGGTTCTCGGACAGCAGCAGATTGAACAAGGGGTAATAGCCATGGTTCGCATAGCGATCCATCGGCCCGTCGCCATGGATGAGCAAGATCACGGCATCCGGCGTTTTGTTCTCGGCTTGCAGCAAGGTGCCGGAAAGCCGCTGGCCATTGTGCTGAAACGTCAGCTCTTCCGACTTGATGCCGTTGAGCTCGAAGTCGTCGATATGGCTGCTGAAGAAGACGGCGGCGGCCAAGAGCAGGCCGCTCAGCAATAAGGCGGCCAGTAGATGGGTTTTTTTCATGAGAAGGGTGTCCGGCATCGTCCCGCCGCGGCGGGCGGCAAGGCGGGTCATGCTGTCCGGGGCGTGGGTTTGCAAAGATCCAGGGATATTCCCATTGAGTACTACTGTTTTG
This sequence comes from Chromobacterium sp. LK1, assembly GCF_001043555.1. Lineage (NCBI taxonomy): Bacteria > Pseudomonadati > Pseudomonadota > Betaproteobacteria > Neisseriales > Chromobacteriaceae > Chromobacterium > Chromobacterium sp. LK1. The sequence continues at coordinate 20,407 of NZ_LDUI01000008.1, forward strand.
CAAACCTTTGCCGCGCCGCGGGTTTCGGCGCGGGCATGCCGGGCGGGCCGGATAGGCGTTGGACATGAAAAAAGCCGCCATCCTGATTGGGATGCGGCTTAGACATGGCGTGGACGGTTTGGAGCCGAAGTGGCGCCCCCGACAGCAACAGAACTATTGGATATGAGCCTTTGTTTTTAAGGTTGCATAGAGTTTTATTTGGAAAAATGCCCCCAAAAATGCCCCTCAAACGAGAAGCTTAGTGCTTTTTCTTGCCAGATGTTGGCGATTTCTTATCCTGTTTGGGTTTGTTTGCACCATTGCCATTGCAGCTAGCTGAAACAGGGAAAAGCCCTCGAATGACTCCTAAAAACGCAGCAAGGACATTAACCGTCACGCCCGTTGTGAGAGCGAAGATCACATTATCACTGATGGGTGGCTTAGGTAGAATTGTTGCAAGTAAGCCGTTTACGGAAACAACAACCATCCAAAAGCAGATACTTCCTTGGGCAAGGCTATAGGCTCTATGTGCATATTTATCTCGTAGCTCTCTATTTGCTTGGCGATCTTGAATGTCTTCTTGCTGGAGAGGGTTGGACTCGACCTTCTCTTCAGTGATTGTTGTCGTCTGTTCAGGTTGTGCTGCATCTCCAGCACTTGTTGACACAACAGGTGCTGATGGTGGGATATCCTCTTGAGGAATGGAAAATTCTGAATTTCCAGGAGGAAATGTAGGCTTCGGTATATTGGGTAAAGACAAAGAGGAAGCCGTGGATCCACGGCTCCGTGAGGGCTTTCTCTTCTGAGGTTTTTTTACATCTTGAGGTGCCGCTGGTGCAGCAGCTGCCTCCGGAGGGGGGAGTTCAGCAGCAGGAGAAGGCATATCTTCAAGTTGACCAGAGGAAGGCTTTTTTTCTTTTGGTGAATTCGGCACTTAGTTTCCTCTTACAACACTATTCTCTAAGCTATCTTTTAACTCCTCATTTGTGATGACAGTGCCATTGGCCTGACCTCCGTCATGCCATGCCGTCCCTGGTTGATGTGTTAGCCAGGAAAGTTGTGGGCCACTATAACCGCCATATGACTGAATGATGGAGTTGACCATATGCCAGCTACTTGTATCGGTGTCGGGAATGATTGGGCTTTTGCGGACATACTGACCATTCTCGAGCACAACATGTCCGCCATAGTCTGCGATCCTGTTGGAACCATATTCTTTGAAGTCATGGTACAAGGATGGTATGACGGGGCCATAGGGCCAGCGTGCAAAGAAATCATCAATCAAGGGGACCCGATAGTGAACCAGGTGCCAGCCTTGAGCGTAGTACATCAGTTTCTGGAGCTTCATCGGGGTCAGATCGACTAGTGCTCCTTCTTGCGCCCTCCTGACGAAGGCGTTGGCAACTGCCATTGCAGAGTAGGCCATGCATTCCTCCATAAGGTTGAGTGGGTTACTTGAAGGTTAGAATGTGATTGTGGCATACAGTTCATCATTTTTGATACATGAATCGTGTCAATGACATAGCAGTTTTGGTTCTAAAAGTTGATTTCAAGTGGTGATGTTGTAACTTAACCGCTTAAGGTGAGGCGGGGCCTTCGCAAAGTGGCAAGCTTGGTCCATCCCTAAATTTTTTATTTCGCGGTAAAAAATACAGACCGAAGCACGCGGTTCCGCCTGTGTCGGTATCCCTGAAGGATTTCACCCCCCCTCCCTTGGGGCTTCCAAGCGGTAGCACTTCACCTGGCGCCGGCCGCGCGCGGTGGTTCGCTCGGTGAACTCAGCCCGAACGCGGCCCAGCCTTACCAGGCGTACCATACAGGCCGACAGTGCCCCCAGTTCCTCATAGTCTTCCAGGTAGGTTTGTATCTCGTTCAGCGTCAGCCCGCGGCGGTGTGCGCCGGCGTCCTCAACCAACCACAGAACGCGTTGCGACAGGCTGGCGCGTCGGCTGGGGCGGGGTGGAACCATGCGTGTTTCTCCTGCGGTTGAGTACAAAATGGGGCGCACCGGCGCCCCATATGTGCCGGTTTGGTGGCGTGGCCTAGGGTTTCCGGATCTCGCTCAGCCCGCGCTGAATGATCTCCGTTACCGCCTGATTGCCTACCGCCGCGCAGGCTTCCACCAGCAGCGGGAAGGCGCGGCGAGTGTTGACCTGTTCGCTCATCAGCCAGGTTTCCAGATACTCGGTCCGAGGGTATTGGTGGGCACGAAACAGGGCGATGGTGGCTTCCAAGATGCGTCGTGCTCGGTCCCGGCCTTCTGGTGTGCCGTCGCTGTGGTCATGCATCAGGCCGGCAAGTAGTAGGAGCGTGGCCGGCATGCTCAGCAGGTAGCCGCCCTCAGGGTCTTCCGGGTTCGGTTTGAAATGGTCGTTGGTATCAATGGATGAGGTCATGCGGCTTGCTCCCAGTGCTGGAGGGGTTGGTAGTGGCAGATGCCGATGAAGTGCCAGTGCTGATAGCCTGGGTCAGATGGCAGGTTGCTGACGCGCCAGGGGCGGTGATGATGGCGGCACTGGCCCATGACGACGGAGCGCGGTTTGCCCGGCAGGCCGGCGGCGGTCAGCGCCTGGTACCGGTTCTCGCTGTAAGCCTGCACACCCAGCCAATGGGCGCAGTTCATGCAGTTGCCTTCTTGTGCGGCCAGTGTTTCGGCCAGCGCGCGGGGCACGCCGCCGTCGTGCTCCATGATGGCGGCGCGCTCTTCGAAAGCTTCGCGGTCGGCAGGGCGGGTATGGTGTCGCGTGAGGTGGGCATCCAGGCAAGACACCAGCTCGGCCACCGGCACCCGGTCCAGATCCAGTTGCCGGCGCAGGGTGTGTTGCCATGCGATGCGTGCGGCAGCATCCCAGCGCTCAAGTTGGCAAATCTGGGCAACACGTCGCCGAAGGTCATCGGGCAGGCCAGGGGGTGTTTTTTCCTCCTCCTGATCAATTTTCAGGGGTGACTGTTTTTTGGTGGGAACAGTGGGAACAGTGGGAACAACTTCCTGAAACCCTTGTTGGGCTTGGCTTTCAGACGTTCCCACTTTTTGTTCCCCCGTTCCCGTGTTCCCACTTTTTGTGTTGTCCGGGGCGGTTTTGTCGTTCGGGTGCAGGGTGGTGCTCAGCCATTTGGGTAAGGTCATTCTTCGCCCTCCAGTGTCGCGCTGGTCAGCACGTACACGTTCACGGTTGCAGAATCCAGCGCCTTGATCCGCTTCTTGCGGGTGCTGCGCCGCTTGTTGCCCTCGGTGTCGCCGGGTAGCAGCCAGCCGCAACGCAGCAGCGCCCGGGCGGCGATTAATGGTGTGTAGCCGCGGCACAACTCTTTCTTGAACGGTTCGGACAGTACCCAGAACTGCAGCACGCCTTGATCGTCGGTGAAGGTGAAGCCGGCGCGGTTCAGGTGTCGGGCCAGCACCTCCGGCGCCGCGTCATGCGGAGGGAAGCGCGTCGAACTGTGGGCTTGCATGAAGCCGCTGACTTGAGCGAACAGCGCGCGGTCATCGGCGGCCATGCCGGTATTGTTCTCGGCCAGCCATTCACGAAAGCAACGCCGGGCCGCCTGTGCGGCCTCGCCCGGGCGCCAGCCGGTGACGCCGTAACGGGTGGCCAGTTCGCCGGCAAATGCCACGAGGGCGAAGCGCGCGGCGACTCGGCCCACCTCTTGCGCGGCGCCGGCCGGCACGCCCAGAAACTCAATCAAGCCGGTGATGCTGGCTTTGATGTCGTGCCGGATCTCGTCCAGTGCCTCGGGCGGAGTCAGCGCGGCGAGAAAGGCCGGGCCGGCGGTGCCGTGGAATTGCCGGGTGTGGGCCTTCATGGCGTCGGCAAAGGCCTGGCCGCTGTCGTGCTGGTGTAGCTGCTCCAGTGTGCCCAGGCCTGCGCCAGCATCGGCAGGGATGGCAGGTAAGCGTGCGATCTGGCCGCCCTTGGCGTGCTTGCCGGCTTCGGCCATGTGCTGGGCCAAGTCGATCTCGCCGGCAGACAACAACATCACGCGCCAGGTGTGGGCCGGTCGGTTGCCGCCTTCTTTGTTCATGCGCGCCTTGGCCTGGCCATTGGCGATCAGGTAGGCCGCGCCGCCGGCGTCAGCGGCGGCAATCTGCGCCAGCTCATCCAGGATCAGCAAGCCATCATTGCGGCCCAGGCACAGCGCCTCAAGTCCGTTCTGGGTGGTGCGCCACTTCTTGGCGAACTGGTCAGGGTGGCCCCAGACGCTGGCCGCCGGATCCAGCAGGGTGGAAGTCTTGCCTTTGGAGGTGGTGCCGACGAAGTGGAAGCCGCCGCCGGACTCGCCGGCCATGTCGGCCAGTACCCCCGCGAAGGCGACGGCGATAGCGAACACGATGCGGCTGTTGCCGGCCGCCGCCGCGGCGACGTGCGCTTGCCACTGGGCCAGGGTGCCGGCCTGGTCAAAGTCACCGCTGTCCGCACCCTGGTAAATCACGCCTTCGCCATCCTGCTGGCCAAAGACCTGGCCGGGCAGCACATAGCGCAGATCATGCCAGCCGATGCGGGACACGCAGCGAAGCCGGGTGGCGGCGGCCTGGCGGTGGCTCAGCACATAGTCCACCAGCTTCAGACGCGCCTTAGTGCTGGTGGAGATGGTCAGGCCACCCCGCACCAGTTCGCGGCGAAAGTCGGTGGTGTCGCTGGCGGCCAGCATCTCTACTGGGCAGGCCCAGCGGTGGGCGTGGCCGTCGTTGTCGCGCCACTCCAGCAAGCGGCCCCAATTGGACTGCTGGGCATCGCGCGTCTCGGCCAGCACATGCAGTGGCGAGGCCAGCCACCAGGGTGGCGCCGGGTCTTTGCCGTCCTCCGCCGGTGGCACCCAATACACGCCATCTCGCTGCCAGGGAATGCCTTCCACGATGAAGAAAGGGGAGCCATCCGCCGGCACGGAAGGGCTGTTTGCCGGCAAAAAGTGGGAACACTCGGGAGTGGGAACGGAAAAATGGGAACGGCTGAAAGCCTCGTCTGGCTTGGGTTGTAGCGGTTCTGTTCCCACTGTTCCCACTGTTCCCACCAAAAAACAGTCACCCCGAAAAACGCTCTCGATGACGGCTTCCAGGCCGGCCAGTTGGTGCAGGTCGTTGAAGTCGCTCGGCAGTGTCTGATGCTGCTGCTGGAATTGCGCCACCAGCTCGGGGGAGAACGGCGGAACCACGGCCTGCGCGCGTGGCTGTAATAAGGTGGCCGCCTTGGCGGCAGCCTGCTGGCCGGTCTGGCTGGTGTCGCTGTCGCCGCAGACGATGACGTGCACCGCCGGCGGCAGGGTGCTGGCCAGCCGCTCCGCCACCGTCACCAGGTTGTGGGCGTTGAAGGTCACTACTACCGGCCGCCCGGTGGCCTGGTGCAAGCTGCAGCCGGTGGCCCAGCCTTCGCACATCAGCACCGTGTCAGCGTTCTTGAGCCGGCCCAACACCAGCGATGCCCCCTTGACCTGGCCACCGGTCAGGAATCGTTTGCCGCCGTCGGCGCCGATGATCTGCAGGTTGACCAGTTCGCCGGCGGCTCGCAGCGGGATCAGCAGCATGTCGCGTAGTTGGGCCGCGCCGGTCGGCACTATGCCTTTGCGGCTCAGATAGGGGTGCTGGGCGCTGATGCTATGCCCCCGGCTCCACAGGTGGGCGGCCTTGAGCTTGGCTGCTTGGCGCTGCTGTTCGGCCAGTGCTGCGGCCTCGGCCAGTGCCGCGGCGCGCTCAGCGTCCAGGCGGGCCCGCTCCTCAGTACTCGGTGCGGTGTAGGGCTGCTCTGGACGGTAGCCTTGGCGGATGGCCTCGGCAAACAGGCTGGCGATGGTGACGCGCCCGGCCGGCTTGATCGACTTCCAGACGGCTCTGGCGGCCTTGGCCTGGTAGTTGTTGGCGGTCTGGCTCCAGTCGTCCCAGATAGGGAAGCCGGCTTCGCCCAGCTCGGACTTGATGGCCATGGCCATCAGCACCCAGCCTTCCCGCTCATGGGCGTCCAGGTGCTGGAGCGCCTGGCGAATGTGCTCGGTGTTGCTGCTCATTGCATGCCTTTCGGACGTAGGGAGGCCCGCGCCCGGAAACGTGTCCGTTCGGTGGTCAGGGCCGCCCCAAGTCAAATTGTGGAGAGAGGGTTAGCTTGGGGTGGCGGTGGGCGTGCCGGCGTCCATGCGCTCGATCTCCCGCTTGAAGGCGGCCAGCATGTCGGCGGTACTGCCGTGGCTGTGATAGCGCATGCTGCCATCGGTATATAGGGTGATTGCCAAGTGGGCGTGAACGGTCTTGCCGGTGGCGTCGCGCGTGCCGGGGACGGAATGGGTGTGGTTGGTGATAGACATGAGTAGGTTTCCATTGTGAGTTTGGAACCTGCCTCCCGTCGCCAAACGGAGAGAGCAGGCACGTAACGGGGTTGGCGAACCAGCACAATGGAACTGGCAGCCCTTATCGGGCTCCCCGCTACGGCCTGCCCGAAACTGGACGTGACTATAGCGGTGTACGGACGCAAAAAATGCCGCATGTGGCGGCAGTCCGCCATTGTGATCCAGGTCGCCAAACCCGGTCCCGCAAGAGGGCGGGACATGGGCATTATTGCGCGGTAGGGGGAAGGTGGCAAGGCGGCTCATGCGGAAAGCCTCCCGGTGTCGTTGGCGGCCAGTCGCTGGCGTTGGACCTGAGCAAAGCTTAGCAGGTCGTGCTTGCGCTCATCGTAGCTTTTACCCATGCCCAGCAGCACCATATCTTGGGCTTCCAGCAGTTCAAGCAGGCGCAAATCGGCCTTGCTTAGCCGGTCACGGTCCACCGAATCAAACTGACCGGTCAGTACCCAGTTGAGTAGCCGCGCCTCATTACTGTAGTGGTGCTGGGCGGTGCTTTTGCCGGCCGCCATCCGAGAGAGGTTCACCATGTCGCACACGCCACGGAAGCGCGCGCCGGCATCGTGGCGGGCCAGGGCCCAGCTCTCTGGACTGCTGTCGCCGCGGATGAGTTGGTCTATCTGCTCATCACACCAGATGGCAAAGCGCACATCCAGCCAGCGGGCAAAGGCGGTGGCCAACTTAGGATGCAGCCAGGTGCCGCCGCCGGTGTCGGGGTTGCCGGGCTTGCTTCTGACGAAGCCGGTTTGCTTGGCCAGTTTCAGGAGCTTGGCGCGAGACGCCCCCGATGTGCTGGGCAAGATGCTGATTTTATTCAACTCCTGCACAAACTCGGAATTGCCTTGGTGCTGGGCCAGTGCGGCCAGGTAATCGACGGTATCGCGCTGGTGGAGCCAGTCGCTGGGCTCCTTGCCAAAGTGGCCGGCGGCGCGGGTGGCGTTGAACCATGCGTCCGCGGTGAAGTGCTGGGCAAGGCCTTGGTATTGGACTTGAATGAGCTTGGCCATTATGCGGCCTCCCTGCTCATCAAGATGCGGGCCTCAATCCATTCGGTCACTTCTGATTCGATCCAACCAACGGCGCCAGTGCCTAAGCTGATTGGTTTAGGAAAGTTGGTGTCGTGGCGCGGAGAGTTGGGATTCAGCTTATCGTAGATAGTGGATCGGGAAAGGCCCGTGCGAGTCTCGACTTGCTTGCGACGTAGAATTGCTGGGGTGTTTTGGAATATACCGGTCATGCTCAGCCTTCCTTGGATTCCTATTGGGAAGGCGTAAGGTAATCCCTATGCAATAAAAAAAGCTGTCGAGTAGGTCATGATCGACGTGGAGTAGAGGTTACTCCACGTCAATGTGTAGTCGCTGGCACTCTCCTAAAAGTCTCTCGATTCTATCCTTTGTGAGAGGGGGCCTTCCTGTTTGTGGCCAAAAGAGAGGGGCTTTCTCATCAATAAACCCTGCCCAATCACGATTAGATTCTTTGCATTTTTCTGGCCAATTGCATAAGCAATAAATTGCTGCGCGAAGTATTTGCTCTCGGTATGTCGCAAACCTTTCTGCAGTGGGGTGTGGTCCTTTGGGCGGGTTTGTATTGAGGCCGTGGTGAATTGATTTGCTGGGGGTGTCTTGTTGTAGGTTTTCAATTTCCCATTCGGGTAAGAATAAGTTTCTTAAGTGTAGTTCGATGGGGATGTCAGTTTCGGCATACCAATAATCGCCATGTTTATCTACTTGATAGAATTCGGTTGCTTCACAGTGGCCCTCTAGTTCAAATGTCCTCATGTCGTCTGAGTGGACGATATATATTCCATCCGGGGTTATGTCTTCAGATTTTGGAGTGTTTTCGCTGTCTATGAAGCAACGACTTTTCTTGAGTAGGGTTATTTGTCCGTACAGATTTGCATAAAGAGTTATAGCGCCGTGGGCTGCCCAATGAATTAAATCATCAGTTGTGCACCCTAAAATAGTGGCTCCTTGTTCTAGGCGGTGGTATTCCCGATAAGGGAGATTAAACTTTAGTGGCTCTTTAGGTCGCATTTTCGGCTCATCTTTCATTGGGAATTAAGTATTACAATCTAAGCTATTTCTGTAGGCTTTCAATGTAATCACCCCACCAGCACAGCATGGAACGACGCTCCTCCATGTACTCAGCCCGGTTGTAGGCAGCACGCACCTTGTTTCGCTCGATGTGGCTTAGTTGGCGCTCGATGGCGTCAGGGTTGAACCCGCCTTCATTCAAGATGGTTGAAGCAGTGGAGCGGAAGCCGTGGACATCTGCCTTGCCCTTGAAGCCCATGCGGTGGAGGGCCCGGCGTAATGTCTCAGGAGACATAGGACGGCTTGGTTGGTTGCGGTTAGGGAATACATGCTCTCGGCCACCGCTGATTGTGCGGAGCTCCTGCAGTATTGCTATGGCCTGCGGAGCCAGGGGCACCAGGTGGGGCGGGGCCGTCTTCTTGCTCTTTTCTGTGAGTTTGCGGTGCTCAGGTGGGATCGTCCAAAGCGCGGCGTCAAAGTCGATTTCTTTCCATTTGGCTGCGGCCAGCTCTCCCACTCTGGTAAAGGTCAACAAGATCAAGCGCATCATCAACTTGGTTTGTTTGGTGCCGTCGTACTTCTCAAGGGCGGCTAGGAAGTCCGGTATTTCATCGCGCTTGAGTGCTTTCCTTGGTTGGGCCTGTTGTGTCTTGAGTGCACCTACCAACGGCGCCGCCGGGTCGCTGTCACAGCGGCCGGTCAGAATGCCTAAGCGGAAGACCGCGGAGCAGCGTTGTCGCAGGCGTGTGGCGGTGTCGATGTTTCCGGCCTGCTCGACTTTCCTTATCACCTCCAGCAGTTCCAAGGGCTTGATATCGGAAATGGGGCGTTGGCCTATGAAGGGAAAGATGTGTTGCTCCATCGCCGCCATGACGCGACCAGAATGAGCGGCGCTCCACTCGTGGCTTTCCTTGGCGTGCCACTCTTTGCATATAGCTTCGAAGGTGTTGGCTGCAGCAACCTTCGCTGCCAGCTTGCCGGCTTTGCGAATGGCGCCTGGGTCTTGGCCATCTTGTAATTGCCTGCGAGCTTCGTCTCGCTTCTCTCGGGCTTCCTTCAAGCTGACGTTCGGATAGACGCCAAGGGCTAGCCTCTTTTCCTTGTCCCCAAAGCGATACTTCAGCCGCCAGTACTTGGAGCCATTCGGCATCACTTCCAGGTACATACCCCTCTCGTCAGCTAGGCGCAGGGGCTTGCCATCCTCGCGCGGTTCAGCAGTTTTACAGGTGCGGTCAGTGAGGGGCATAGGGGCATCCTCTAGAGCTGGTGTGGGGGCACTGGGGGCATCAAAAAATACCCCTGAGTGAGGTTCCCCCGATTATGCCCCTTGGTGCCCCCGGAACTCAACGGCTTCGATAGGTATGCTTAGGACAACAAAAAACCCGCAGAGCCTTGTGCTGTGCGGGTTTCGTGGAACTGCTAGGACTGCTTGGGAAATTAATTTGGCGCCCCCGACAGGAATCGAACCTGTAACTGCCCCTTAGGAGGGGGCCGTTATATCCATTTAACTACGGAGACGCTGTGAAAAGCTTGATTCAAAAATCATTAAAAGGCTCGCGAGCTAGAGCGAGACAAGGCGAAAACGGCTGAAGAAGCGGAATGTACATACGGTACATGAGCATTCTGAAGACGTTTTCAACGCGGTATCGCTGACGCGCAGCAGACTTTTGTCCTTAGGCGCTGCGGTCCACCGACAGGCGGGCCAACTCCACCAAGGCCTGACGGGTGTCCGATTCCGGAATCGGCGCCAGCGCGGCAACGGCTTGTTCGGCCACTTTGACCGCTTCGGCCCGGGCGTAGTCCAGCGCGCCGCAGGATTGTACCGCAGCCAGCACGTCCTGGAAACGATCGCGGCTGGCGTGTTCCAGCGCGTCGCGCACGGTGGCGGAGGCTTCCGGGCTGCCATTGCGCATGGTGTAGATCAGGGGCAGCGTCGGCTTGCCTTCGGCCAGGTCGTCGCCCAGGCTCTTGCCTATGGTGTCGGCGTCGCCGCTGTAGTCCAGCACGTCGTCGATGATCTGGAAGGCGGTGCCCAGGTACATGCCGTATTCGGCCATCGCCTGCACCTGTTCGGCGCTGGCGCCGGCGCTGAGCGCGCCGACGCGGGCGGAGGCTTCGAACAGCTTGGCGGTCTTGTACTTGATCACGCGCAGGTATTCGTCTTCGGTCACGTCGGTGTTGCCGATATTGAGCAGCTGCAGCACCTCGCCCTCGGCGATGATGTTGGTGGCTTCCGCCATCACTGCCAGGATGTCCATATTGCGGGTGGTGACCATCATCTGGAAGGCGCGGGTGTAGAGGAAGTCGCCCACCAGCACGCTGGCGGCGTTGCCGAACAGCGCATTGGCGGTTTCGCGGCCGCGGCGCAGGTCGGATTCGTCCACCACGTCGTCGTGCAGCAGGGTGGCGGTGTGGATGAATTCGATCATCGCCGCCAATTCGTGCAGCTGCGCGTCGCCGTGGCCCAGCGCGCGGCCGGACAGCAGGGTCAGTACCGGGCGCAGGCGTTTGCCGCCGGCGGAAATGATGTATTCCGCTACCTGGCGGATCAGGACGACATCGGAGTGCAGTCGGGCGCGGATGACGCGGTCGACCGCCTGCATGTCGTCGGCTATCAGTGTACGGAAAAGCGGGGTGGACACGATCTCAACCAGTTATATGAATTGGGTACGCCAAAGCCGGGAATGTTACCAGAAAAGCCGCTCCAGCCGCCATGGGCCGCGTACTGCCGGACTAAGTCGATGAAATCATTGACAACTTGATGGCGGGTCCGTATAGTTTCGCGTTCTCCCGCGCTAGAGCGGCGAGATTTTATTATCAGGAGCACATGCGAATGTATGCGGTCATAAAAACCGGCGGCAAGCAGTACAAAGTTGTCGTTGGTGAAAAACTCAAAGTAGAACAGATACCTGCAGACGTCGACAGCCAGATCGTACTTGAAGAAGTGCTGATGATTGCTGACGGTGAACAGGTTGTTGTAGGCGCCCCGATGATTGCCGGCGCTACTGTTAAGGCCACCGTTGTTTCCCACGGTCGTGGCGACAAGATCCGCATCTTCAAGATGCGTCGTCGTAAGCACTACCAGAAACATCAGGGTCATCGTCAAAACTTCACCGAAATCCGCATCGACGCGATTTCGAAGTAAGGATAAACAGTCATGGCACACAAAAAAGCAGGCGGTAGCTCCCGCAACGGTCGTGACTCCGAAGCCAAACGCCTGGGCGTTAAGGTTTACGGCAGCGAACTGATTCCGGCAGGTTCCATCATCGTGCGTCAGCGCGGCACCCGCTTCCACGCTGGTGAAAACGTTGGTCAGGGCAAGGATCACACCTTGTTCGCCAAGGTTGACGGCTACGTTGAATTCACCGTTAAAGGTGCAATGAAGCGCAAGATCGTTAATGTGGTTCCGTACACCGGCGTAGACGGCGAATAAATTCGCTTTCTTAGGGATCTATGGATCCTCCGGGGAAAGCCCTATCCTGTGATAGGGCTTTTTTCATACCCGAGGGGCAAGGCGTGAGGGTGGCCGCGAGTCCATCCTGACCCCTGACTCCTCGCCAGAACAGAGGTTGAAAACATGAAATTTATCGATGAAGCCCGCATTGAAGTGTTCGCGGGCCGCGGCGGCAACGGCGTGGCCAGTTTCCGCCGCGAGAAGTTCGTTCCTTTCGGCGGCCCGGACGGCGGCGACGGCGGCAAGGGCGGCAGCGTGTACGCGGTGGCGGACGAGAACGTCAACACCCTGGTGGAGTTCCGCTTCGTCAAGAAATACCTGGCCGAACACGGCGAGCGCGGCCGCGGCGCCGATTGCTATGGCAAGGGCGGCGACGACATCGAGCTGAAAATGCCGGTGGGCACGGTGATCACCGACCACGACACCGGCGAGCTGGTGGCGGATCTGACCCATCACGGCCAGCGCATCATGATTGCGCGCGGCGGCAAGGGCGGCCTGGGCAATATCCATTTCAAATCCTCCACCAACCGCGCGCCGCGTCAGTGCACGCCGGGCGAGCAGGGCGAGCAGCGCACGCTGAAGCTGGAGTTGAAGGTGCTGGCCGACGTCGGCCTGCTGGGCATGCCCAACGCCGGCAAGTCCACCTTCATCCGCGCGGTGTCGGCGGCGCGCCCCAAGGTGGCGGATTATCCGTTCACCACGCTGCATCCCAATCTGGGGGTGGTGCGCATGGACGATACCCGCAGCTTCGTGATCGCCGACATTCCCGGCCTGATCGAGGGCGCGGCGGAAGGCGCCGGCCTGGGCCATCGCTTCCTCAAGCATTTGCAGCGCACCGGCCTGCTGCTGCACGTGGTGGACGTGGCGCCGTTCGATCCCAATGTCGATCCGGTGCGCGAGGCGCGCGCCATCGTCGAGGAATTGAAGAAGTACGATGATGAGCTGCACGGCAAGCCGCGCTGGCTGGTGCTGAACAAGGTGGACATGTTGCCGCCGGATGAGCGTGAACTGACGGTGTCCGCCTTCCTCAAGGCCTATGGCTGGCCGGAACAGCAGCCGGACGACCGCTTCGGCTTCGATCTCACGGCGCCGCGCGTGTTCAGCATTTCCGCGCTGAACCATGAAGGCACCCGCGAACTGACCTTCGCCATCATGTCCTATCTGGACGTGGTGCGCGCCGAGCAGCGCAAGCAGGCGGACGAGGCTCAGAAGCAGGCCGCCGCCGCGCGTCAGACCATGATTACTCCGGATGCGGCGATGCATCAGGACACGACGGAAGAGTAAGAAGCTGTCCAAAGTCCGCTGCGCTTAGACGATGCTGCGTTGAATCCGTCTTGTACCTAGGTACATTCCGCTTTCTCAGCCGCCTCTCTCTTGCTCGCTAGACTTTGGGCGGGTTCGGCATCCGCTGCAAGCAAGAAGGCCAGTCTCGCGACTGGCCTTTTTCTTTATCGATCCGCCATCGCGGGCATCGCCCGCCGCGTCGCCCACCAGAACAACAGCGCCAGCAGGCTGACGGCGGCGCCGAGCAAGCATACGGCTTGCCAGCCGGCATGGGCATAGACGGCGGTGGTGCCGATTGCGCCCAGCCCGCTGCCCAGCGCGTAGAACAGCATGTACAGCCCGACCAGCCGGCTATGGGCATCAGGCCGGGCGCGGAAAATCAGGCTCTGGTTGCTGACGTGCAGCGCCTGGCCGCCCAGGTCCAGCAGCACGATGCCTAATAGCAGCGCCGCCAGCGATTGCGGCATCAGCGCCAGCGGCCACCAGGCCAGTAGCAGCAGAGCCAGCGCCGCCGCGCTGGTGCGCTGGCCATGTCCGCGGTCGGCCCAGTGCCCGGCGCGCGCGGCGGCCAGCGCGCCGATGGCGCCCACCAGGCCCAGGGCGCCGATGGCGGTGTGGGAGTAGTTGTGGGGCGGTGCGCTCAAGGGCAGTACCAGCGCGCTCCAGAAAATGTTGAAGGCCGCGAACATCAGCAGCGCCAGCATGCCGCGGATTTGCAGCGTCTTTTCCCGCCGCAGCAGCGTTAGCATGGAGGCGATCAGCTCCGGGTAGCGCATTGAGGGCTTGGCGACGGCCAGCGCGGGCAGCCGTCGCCACAGCGGCAGCGCAATCGCCAGCATCAGCGCGGCGGCGGCAAGGTAGACGCCGCGCCAGCCGGCCAGGTCGCTGACGGCGCCGGCGAACACCCGCGCCAGCAGCAGGCCGATGAAGACGCCGCTTTGCGCCGCGCCGACGACGCGTCCTTGTTCATGCGGCGCGGCGGCGCTGGCCGCGTAGGCGATCAGCCCCTGCGTCATCGCCGTGCCCAGCAGGCCGACCGCGAGCATGCCGGCCAGCAGCGCCGGCGCGGAACGCGCGATGGCCACCGCCGCCAGCGCGGCTGCCAACGCCAGCAGCTGCGCGCTCATCAACCGGCGGCGCTCCAGCAGATCGCCCAGCGGCACCAGCAGCAGCAAGGCCAGCGCGCAGCCGATCTGAGTGGCGGTGACCACGCCGCCAATGGCGGCCTGGCTGATGGCGAAATCACGGGCCAGCGCGTCCAGCAGGGGCTGGGCGTAATAGACGTTGGCCACGCTCAGGCCGCTGGCGACGGCAAACAGCCATAGCAGGCCGGCGGGCATATTGGCCGGGCGCGCCGGCGCGCGCTTCAAGGGTGACGATGGTGTGTGCCTGGCGTTCATGGTCTCGAGTTCATTTAATCTAGTTGCAAAATGAAACCGATTGAATACTAGGACATCTGGTTTTAAAATGCAACTGATTGCCCCATTCACCACCGCATGCAAGGAAAGCCGATGTCGCCCCGCAAGATCATGACCATGAAAGATGAGCCTTGTCCCGTCGCCCGCGGCGTCGATGTGGTGGGGGATCGTTGGTCGTTGCTGATCGTGCGCGACGCCTTCGACGGCATGCGCCGCTTCGGCGATTTCCAGCGCAGCCTGGGCGTGGCCCGCAACATCTTGTCCGACCGGCTGCGCAAGCTGGTGGATGCCGGAATCCTCGCCACCAAGGCGGCTTCGGACGGCAGCGCTTATCAGGAGTATGTGCTGACGGCGAAGGGGGAAAGCCTGTTCGCGGTGGTGCTGGCCTTGCGCCAGTGGGGCGAGCGGCATCTGTTCGCGCCGGGCGAGCGCCATTCCTTATTGGTGGACAAGCAGAGCGGCCAGCCCGTGCCCTTGATGTCGCCCAGGGACGCGGACGGCGTCGAGCTTGCGCCTGAGGCCACCGAGGTGCGCAAGCTGGCGTGAGCCGATAGGCCGCCGGAGCCGCCGCGCAGCCAGACGCTGGGCTGATCCTTCCCTCATGTTTCAGGGCTGCGGCCCCTTACCCTTCCCGCCTTCTTACCTGTCTGCCTTGTCCTCGTCTGCCATTTGAACAGCGCCCCCGGCAGGGGACGGTAGTTTGTTCATGTGAAGACTTTTTCACTTGCAGGTACACCCATTCCGATACCAAGCGTTACTTGTGTGGGCGCTTGGATGTTGTATTTTGTCCTCAACAGGCCGCGAATTCGCCGGATCGCTGAAATACCCAGTCATTAATTTTTTCAGATGACATGACGTAAGCTTAGATAAGGGCGGTGTTGGCGGCGGGCAGCGGAGACGGTATAGACAAATTGCTCTATTTATATAACATGAACCGCTCAGCCCCTCGCGGAGCTGGACCAAACCAGAGGGCAAAAGCCCCAAGCGCTTTATCTTGTGAAATGCATATGCCGGGCTGTCGGCTCGGGGTTTTCACCGTTGGCTGTAGATGAAGTCTATGAGGAGAAGCAAATGAAGAAAGCGTTGGCTGTGATGGCCTTGGGTCTGATGACCGCATCGATTGGGGCATGGGCCAAGGACTGGAAGGAAGTCCGTTTCGGCGTGGACGCAAGCTACGCGCCGTTTGAATCCAAGGCCTCCAATGGCCAGCTGGTCGGCTTCGACATCGATCTGGGCAATGAAATCTGTAAGCGTTTGAAAGCCAAATGCGTATGGGTGGAAAACGATTTCGACGGCATGATCCCGGCCTTGAAAGCCAAGAAATTCGACGGCGTGCTGTCCTCGATGTCGGTGACCGAGGCGCGGATGAAAGAGATCAGCTTCTCCGCCAAATTGTTCAACACCCCGACACGGATGGTGGCCAAGACCGGTTCCGGCCTGATGCCGACTCCGGCCGCGCTGAAGGGCAAGCGCGTGGGCGTGGAGCAGGGCACCATCCAGGAAGCCTACGCCAAGAAACACTGGGCGCCGGCCGGAGTGGAAGTGGTGCCTTACCAGAACCAGACCCAAGTGCTGTCCGACCTGGTGGCCGGCCGTCTGGACGCTTCGCTGCAAGACGCGGTGCAGGCTGACGAAGGTTTCCTGAAGAAGCCGGACGGCAAGGGCTTCGGCTTCGCCGGCAAGGAGCTGGTGGATCCGCAAACCCTGGGCGAAGGCGCCGCCATCGGCCTGCGCAAGGAAGACAAGGAATTGAAGGCCGACATCGACAAGGCCATCGCCGGCATGCTCAAAGACGGTACCTACAAGAAGCTTGAGAAGAAATATTTCAACTTCGACGTTTACGGCAAGTAAACGCTAAGAGCCTGTTCAAGGCCTCGCGGGCTAAGGCGAGACAAGGCGAAAACAGCTGAGGAAGCGGAATGTACAAGTGGTACATGAGCATTTCGAAGCTGTTTTCAACGCCGTATCGCCGACGCACAGCAGGCTTTGAACGGGTTCTAGCCAGCCGCCGACAAAACCGCTGCATTGGAACCCGCAGCGCTTCCGTGGCCGCCATAGGCCATCCGTTTTGTCGGCGGCTCGTCTTTTGCGCAAGTCAGGACCGGCGCGACGCGTTGCGCCGCCGCTCCTGAAAGGGGATGAGCATGTTTTTGTATGGA
This sequence comes from Chromobacterium sp. LK1, assembly GCF_001043555.1. Taxonomy (NCBI): domain Bacteria; kingdom Pseudomonadati; phylum Pseudomonadota; class Betaproteobacteria; order Neisseriales; family Chromobacteriaceae; genus Chromobacterium; species Chromobacterium sp. LK1. The sequence goes on from NZ_LDUI01000008.1 coordinate 37,061, forward strand.
TTCGGTTCCATTATCTGGGAAGGCACGCTGGTGACGCTGGAGCTGGCGGTGCTGTCCTTATTGCTGGCCTTTCTGATCGGCCTGGTCGGCGCCGGCGCCAAGCTGTCCAGCAATCGCCTGCTGAGCGGGGTGTCCACCTTGTACACCACGCTGATCCGCGGCGTACCGGACCTGGTGCTGATGCTGCTGATCTTCTACAGCCTGCAGATCGGCATCAACCGTCTGACCGAGTGGCGGGGCATGGAGCGGATAGATTTGAATCCCTTCGTGTCCGGCGTGGTGACGCTGGGCTTCATCTACGGCGCGTATTTCACCGAAACGCTGCGCGGCGCCTTCATCTCGGTGCCCAAGGGCCAGCTGGAGGCCGGCACCGCCTATGGTATGAATCCTTGGCAGGTGTTTTGCCGCATCCAGTTTCCGCAGATGATGCGCTTCGCGCTGCCCGGCATTTCCAATAACTGGCAGGTGATGCTGAAAGCCACCGCGCTGGTGTCCATCATCGGCCTGACCGACGTGGTCAAGGTGTCGATAGACGCCGGCAAGAGCACTTACAAGGTGTTCTTCTTCACCCTGGTGGCCGGGGTGATCTATCTGCTGCTCACCACCGTGTCCAATTTCGTGCTGATGTGGCTGGAGCGCCGTTATTCCATGGGCGTGCGGGAGGCCGAACTATGATAGACATCATTCAGCAGTACTGGCGCCCCTTCCTGTGGTCGGACGGCTATCACTTGTCCGGCCTGGCCGTCACCATGTGGTTGCTGGTGCTGTCCATCGCCTTCGGCTTCGTCGTGTCCATTCCGCTGGCGGTGGCGCGGGTATCCAAGGTCAAATGGCTGGCGCGCAGCGTCTGGTTCTACACCTACGTGTTCCGCGGCACGCCGCTCTATGTGCAGCTGCTGTTCTTCTACACCGGCATGTACAGCCTGGACGCGGTGCGCGAGGTGGGTTTCCTCAACCATTTCTTCCGCGAAGGCTATAACTGCACCATTCTGGCGTTCGCGCTGAATACCTGCGCTTACACCACCGAGATCTTCGCCGGCGCGATCAAGGCCACCCCTTACGGCGAGATCGAAGCCGGCCGCGCCTATGGCATGAACAAGTTCACCTTGTACCGGAGGGTGATCATTCCGTCGGCGCTGCGCCGCGCGCTGCCGGCGTACAGCAATGAAGTGATCCTGATGCTGCACGCCACCACCGTGGCCTTTACCGCCACCGTGCCGGACATCCTGAAAGTGGCGCGCGACGTCAACGCCGCCACCTACGACTCCTTCAATGCCTTCGGCCTCGCCGCGCTGATCTATTTGAGCGTCACCTTCATCCTGGTGGGGCTGTTCCGCAAGGCCGAGACCAGATGGCTGGCCTATCTGCAGCCGACGAAACACTGAGAAACGGATTCCATGATGGACAAGCTGAATATCCAGAACATCCACAAAAGCTATGGCAACCATGAAGTGCTCAAGGGCATCTCGCTGCAGGCCAAGGCCGGCGACGTGATCAGCATCATCGGCTCCTCCGGTTCCGGCAAGAGCACCTTTCTGCGCTGCATCAATTTCCTGGAAAAACCGAATCAGGGCAGCATCAGCCTGAACGGCGAGGCGATACGTCTCAGCCCCACCAAGCAAGGCGAACTGATGCCGGCGGACCAGAAGCAGCTGCAGAGCATGCGCACCAAGCTGGCCATGGTGTTCCAGCATTTCAATCTGTGGGCGCATATGACGGTGCTGGAAAACGTGATCGAGGCGCCGGTGCACGTGTTAGGGATTTCCAAGGAGGAGGCGACCCAGCGCGCGGTCAAATACCTGCAGAAAGTGGGGTTGGACGAGCGCGCCCAGGCCAAGTACCCGGCGCATTTGTCCGGCGGCCAGCAGCAGCGGGTGGCGATAGCGCGCGCGCTGGCGATGGAGCCGGAGGTGATGCTGTTCGACGAGCCGACCTCGGCGCTGGACCCGGAACTGGTGGGCGAGGTGCTGAAGGTGATGCAGGCGCTGGCCGAGGAGGGTCGCACCATGATCGTGGTCACCCATGAGATGGGTTTCGCCCGCAATGTGTCCAACCACGTGATGTTCCTGCACCAGGGGCGGGTGGAAGAGGAAGGACATCCGGACGAGGTGTTCGGCAATACCAAGAGCGAGCGCTTGAAGGCCTTCCTGTCGGGCAGCCTGAAGTGATTTGAGCCTTACCCTGCTCAAGGGGGATACAAGCCGCCGGCGCACGATGGCCGGCGGTTTTGTTGTTTTGTGGATAAGTTTGGATTTTGCCGTTGGCTGTGGATAAGCCCTTTACTGGGGGTGATCGGCGCGGAACAGCGTCCATTCCTCCACCGTGCGGCCGTCCGGCAATTGGCACAGTGCGTACTCATTGCCCTGGGCGTCCTTCTGCGGCAACAGCTTGCCGCCCTTCTCACCGCAATACACCGAGGCCGGGTTGGCCATGCCCACCTTGGCCTGCTCCGGGGCCTTGGTCTGGCTGCAGGCGCTCAGGCCCAGGAGCGCGATCGCGCAGATCAAGATTCTCATATCGATTTCCTTTCTGATTCAGGCCGACAACAGCTTGCCGGATTTGAACGCCTCGCGGCTGGCCACCTTGGCCAGCGACAGGCCGGTGGTGGTGTAGGGGCGATCGCTGGTGGCGTACAGCATGCCGGGACGGTTGGCGCGGATTTCGCTGCAGCGGTCGTTCAACGGGTCGATTACTTCGGCCAGCAGCTCGCCGCTGGCCACTTCGCTGCCCGGCTGGACGTGGTAGACCACCACGCCGGGGTGGGGCGCGTACAGGTTTTCCGAGCCGGCCAGCGGCGTGGCCGGGAAGCGCAGTTCCGGCAGCGGCGGCGCGGCCTCGGCGATCACGCCGCGGTGGCGCAGGAAGTTGAGAATGCCTTCGGCGTCGCGGCGCGCGTAATCGTGATGCACGTCGCGTTCGCCGCGCAGCTCCACCGTCACCGCCAGGCAGGCCATGTCGATCTGGACGTCCAGGCCCTCGGCGGCCGCCAGGTCGCGCAGCTGCCACCATAGCTGGCTGCAGGCTTCGTCGAAGGGATGGTCGCCGGAGTCGGTGGCCAGCAAGGTGGCGCAAGCGCCTAGATAGCGCGATAGCGGTTCGCACTGCTCCCACAGTGGGGTGCCGGTGTAGAGGTGCAGATCGGCGCGGCAATCGCAGTGCAGATCCAGCACCACGTCGGCGTCGAAAGCCAGCTTGGCCAGGGTGTGGCGCAGCGATTGCAATTCGCTGCCGGCCGCCAGCGCGCCCAGTTGACGCCGGGCGGCGGCGCGGATCAGCGCGGTATTGGCCTTGCCGTCGCGGCTCAGTTGCGCTTTCACCTCCTCGTACACCGTCTCGGACAGCACCGGGTAATGGCGGTTGAAGTTCTGGCCGCTTTGCAGATCGAAGCGGCCCAGCAGCTTTTCGCTCTGGTTCTGGTTCAGGCCGATGGGATTGGCCACCGGCACCAGGATCACTTCGCCGCGCAGCAGACCCGCGGCGTCCAGCCGCTGCAAGGCTTGTTTCAGATGCCAGGCGGTCAGCATGCCGGGCAGTTCGTCTGCGTGCAGGCTGGCCTGGATATAGATTTTCTCGCCGCTTTGCGGCACGCCGAAATGAAAGCTGATCAGCTCGCGCTGGCTGCCCAGGCTGGGCGACAGCAAGGGCTGGCGGTGGGTGTACATGGCTTCTCCTCTCGCGGTGTGCGGCTCCATCGTCGAATCTTATGCCAAACCGGGCCGGCCAAGATAGCGCCGCCGCAGGGCATGCGTTGACGAACGCCCAAGCCCCCCGGACAATCATGGCTTTTGCCATTCCACGCCCGCGCGCGTGGTGGAGTGCCCTTGGATTCTCTCTCCGATTTTTTCCAGCCCGGCATCGAGCCCGCCTCCTTGCAGGCGGTGTCGCGGCTGACCGGCGCCTGGCCCTATCTGTCCGTCTTCGTCACCCTGTTTCGCGGCGGCGACGAGGAAGTGCTGATGCGGCTGCTGGTGTTGCGCGAGCTGGGCGGCCGCGCCGAAGCGCCATTGTGGACGCCGCAGGAAATCGCTCAGCGTTTCGCCTATCTGAACGACACCAAACTGGCCACCATCCTGGGGCGGCTGCGCGAGGGCGGCTTGCTGGTCTATGACAGCGACGGCGGCGTCTACCAATTGTCCGAGGGCGCGCGCATCGCGCTGGCGGCGCTGGCCACCATGGTGGATTTCGCCGGCGACGACGTCGAGCTGGGCTATCTGACCAGCCAGGTGGCCGCCGGCCAGGCGGTGGGCCAGGTATCGGACGAGGCCTTGAAACACTTGCTGGCGCGCTTGAACGAGCTGTACGTCGAGTTCGAGGAAGCGCTGGAGTCGCAGTCGGAATTCCGCATCCGCGCCGCCCAGCACCGCCTGGAGGCGGTGTGGCGCTGGGTGGCCAAGTCCACCGAGGTGATCAAGGGGCTGACCCAGGACGACACGCTGAGCCTGCTGGTGCTCAACCAGGCCCAGGCCATCGCGCTGGCGCAAAGCCGCATGCTGGCGCTGGCTGGCACCTTCGAGCGCCGGCTGGCGCAATTGGCGGCGCAGCGCGTGCATCTGGGCGGCTCCGGCCTCACGTCCACCGACATCGCCGACTGGCTGCGGCGCATGGCCGCCGGGCAATTGGCGCACAAGCTGGACGGTTGCCTGGACATCAATCCCGAGCCGGCCTTCCTGTCCACGCCGGAGCTGGGCGATGTGGCGGAATTCGAATTGCTGGCGCGCGAGCGCGCCAAGGCCGGCGACATGAGCTTGCCGGGCGGCGAAGCCGCGCCGCTGGCGGACGCGCCGGAAATGGAGCGCCTGCTGGAGGCCGAGGCCATGTACGACGTGCTGCTGGAGCTGGGCATGGCCGGCGCGGCCGATGTCCACATCAGCCAGGCGGTGCTGGCCGACAGTTACGACGAAACCGCTTATCGGCTGTCGCTGCTGTCGTTGATCGGCGATCCGGAAACCCGCAACGACCAAAGCATAGTCGCCGCGCTGGCCAAGCTGCCGTTCAGCCTGGAAGGCGGCGAAGGCGTGATCGAGCCGGAACACCCCGAAGTGGCCACGCTGTCCGACGCGCGGCTGGTGGGCGCGGCTCAAAAAGGTTCTTAATGGAAACAGAAATCAAAACCCTGACCGCCCGTCTGCTGGCGCACCGGGTGGTGCCGCGCGGCGACGCGCTGGCGAAGAAGGCGCTGCTGGACGACAGCTTCCGCCTGGAGCTGGACAAGAGCCTGGCCGCAGTCGGCCTGCGCCTGGTGGAGAATCCTTACGCCGAGCACATCGCGGTGGCGCTGCTGCCGGAAATGACCGAACCGGTGTTCGGCTCCGGCGACGCCTGGCTGAATAACAACCTGGGCCTGCCGCGCGACGGCGTGGCGCTGCTGGTCATTCTGTGGGCGCTGATCATCCTGCCCAAGCGCGAGCGTCAGATCGCCCGCGTCGAAGCCGGCAAGGAAAACCAGAGCGATATGTTCGGCGCGCAAAAGCCGCTGGAAACCGGCGAAACCGTGTCCACCGGCCTGTCCGAGGACGCGCTCTACGCCGACTTCGGCAAGGCGCTGGGCGGCCGCACCCGTTTCAACGCCAACCTCGGCCGCCTGGTCAATCTCGGCTTCATCGTCCGCCGCAGCCGCTGGCTGGACGAGGGGCCGATGCTGGACCTGATGATAGATTACGCCCAGCTGGCGCCGCGCATCATCGAAGGCGCGCTGGCCGATGTGCTGCTGCGCCGCGAAGGCCGCGACGCGCTGGCCGACAAGCGCGCCGAAGCCGCGCCGGAAGCGCCGGAAGCCGACGATGCTTCCGCCGGCCCATTGTTTGATCTGCCGCCCGACGACGCGGCGCAAGAGGAGACGCGCTGATGTTCCAGATGAAATCGGTGGAAATGGTGCACTGGGACTTCTGGCAGCGGCTGACCGTGCCGCTGGACGCGCAGATCGTCACCATCATCGGCCCCAACGGCTCCGGCAAGACCACCTTGCTGGACGCGATGCGCACCCTGCTGGCGATCAAATGCTCGGGCAAGCGCGATTACAAGCGCTATGTGCGCAATAACAAGGAACCCTTCGCCTATCTGCGCGGCGTGGTGGACAATCCGCGCCGCCCCAGCGGCGGCCTGTATCCGACACCCTTTTTCCCCATCGTCTCCGACACCGTGACCCTGCTGTGCCGGGTCAAGAAACAGGGCGGCGACTGGGTGCGCCACTACGCGATCCTGGACGGCGACGTGGCGCTGGAGCTGGCCGAAGGCCAGGCCCAATGGCTGGGGGTGCAGGAATACCGCCGCCGGCTGGAAATGGCCGGCCTGACCCCGGCGGTGGCGGAAGTGCTGGCGCTGGAACAGGGCGACACCGACAAGCTCACCGAATACAGCCCGCGCCAATTGCTGGACCTGGTGTTCCAGGTCTTCGGCGACAAGGATGTGCTGGACAACTACCAGCGCGCGCGCGACGAACAACGCGCCACCGAGCTGGAGCTGGAAGCGCTAAGCCGCCAGGAAGAAGCCTTGCAGACGCGGGTGGAAACCATGAAGGCGCGCGCCAACCGCTACCTGGAATGGCGGCAGTTGCAAACCGGCATCGCCCGGCTGCGCGACGAGGCCTTGCCGGTGCTGGCCTATCTGGACGCCAAGACCTCGCTGGGCAATGTCTGGCAGAACTACCGCGCCAATTACCATGTGCTGAACCAGGCCCAGTCCGAGCACGCCGACACCCTGCAACTGGTGGCCAAGCTGAAGGCGGCGGAAGTGGCCGCCGACGCCTCGCGCAAGGCGGCGGAAACCTCGCGCGTCGGCGCGCAGGAAGCCTTTGTCGCCGCCAAGGGCGAGCACGCCGGCGTGGCCGGCCAGCTCAAGGAGCGCGACCGGCTGCAGGCGCTGGCCAGTAAGGAATACGGCGCCGACGCCGCCCAGCTCGCCGACAAGCTGGCCTCCTTGCGCGGCGAGGCCGAGCAATTGAAGGACGGCCTGCGCGAACTGAAAAAGCAGCGCCAGGATAGCTCCCAGCACCTGGAAGCGCTGGAAATCGGCCGCGGCCGCTCGCCGGAAGACGTGCGCCAGTTCAAGGCGGCGCTGGACGATGCCGGCATCGGCCATCAGATGTTGTCCGACATCGTGGAAGTGCTGGACCCCAACTGGCAGGCGGCGGTGGAAGCGCTGCTGCGCGGCTATCGCCACGTGGTGCTGCTGGAGCGGGAAAGCGACCGCCGCGACGCCTGGCGCATCGGCGAGAAACTGCGCTACCGCCATTTCGTGGTGCCGGAGCGCTGCAGCCCGCCGCGCGCCAATGCCGGCAGTCTGATGGAAGTGGTGCGCTTCTCCGCCGACGCGCCGGAATGGCTGTATCGGCAGATGAACAGCGTCAGCCGCGTCGACAACGCCGAGCAGGGCGCCGACATCAATGGCGACTGGATCACCCGCGACGGTTATTTCCGCGAGCGCCGCGGCGCGCGCCACATCGGCGTGCCGGCGCATGAATTCGCCTTCGGCGAAGCCGCGCGCCAATCGCGGCTGCTGGCGCTTCGCGAAGAACTGAAGACGCTGAACACGCGCATCCTCGCCGACGAAGAACGCTTGGTGGCGGCCACGCGCGAAGCCGCCGGCCTGGCCGAATACCTGGGCGGCATGGACGCCATCCGCCAGCTGGACAGCCGCGCCGAAGAGTTCGCCGCGCTGGAAACGCGCAAACAGGGGCTGGAAGCGGAAGTGGCGCGCCTGGGCGCGGCGCTGGGCGAGGCCAGCGCCGAGAAAGAAGCCGCCGATCAGCGCTATAGCGACGCGCGGCTGGCGCATGACCGCGTCTGTCAGCGCGAGCAGGACAGCCTGGCGGTGTTCCAGCGCAAACAGCAGGAAGTGGAGCAGGCGCGCCGCCAGGTGCGCCGCTTACTGGCCGAGCTGCGCGAATGGGCGCAGCGGCTGCCGGCCAATGCGCTGGCGAGCGAGAACGTCGCGGCGCTCGAAAGCGAGTTCGACACCGCCGCCGACGCCAAGCACCAGCTCAACTATCTGGAAGAGCGGCTGCAGAACGGCGACTGGGAACAGGATGAAGCGGTGCTGGCCTTGAAGGACAAGCTGGTGGAAGACCTGAGCGGCCTGGACCGCGAGCGCCAGCGCCGCCAGAGCGAGGTGGACCGTTCGCGCGAGCTGACCGACGAAGCGCGCGCCGCCTATATGGGCAAGCTGCGCGCCACCGTCCGCGCCTACGGCCAGAACGTCAAGCGTCTGGGCGAGCTGGCCGGCATCCAGGTGGAAGTGGAGCTGCCGCAGCTGTCCAACGACGACGCGGCGCTGGCCCAGGCTGGCCTGGTGCTCAAGTTCAACTTCGACCAGAAGGGCCTGATGGGCATGAACGACGGCGAGGCCTCCGGCGGTCAGCAGGTGATGAAGTCGCTGATCCTGCTGATAGGTCTGATGATGGACGAGTCCAACCCGTCCGGCTTCGTCTTCATCGACGAACCGTTCGCCCACCTGGACATCTTCAACATCGACCGCGTCGCCGGCTTCCTCAAGGCCACCGAGGCGCAGTATCTGATCACCACGCCGAATACCCACAACATCAATATCTTCGCGCCGTCGGAACTGACGCTGGCCACGCGCAAGAAACGGCCGGGCGAGCAATGGGCGCCGCCCATCCTGCAAACCCGCCGCCGCGTCGACGGCGGCGAAACCGCCTGAGCCTGACGCCAAAGCCGCCCGCCTGGGCGGCTTTTTTTGACCCCGCCACCGCCGCGCCGGGCGCTGACAGGCGGCTGGCCGCGGATGACATCCGGGCAATTTGCCGCCTGCGTAAAAAAACCATTCCTTCATGGGTACACAGCGGGAAAAAGCTGCGTTATCATCGCCCCCCAAACCCTTGATGGCAAAGCAAGATATCAAGGTTTTCAGGAATTGAGAGAGGCTGGCGGGGTGTCAGATGCCCCCGCCGGCCTCTTGCTTTTGGGCTTCCGTTTGTGCGCGTGCGCGCGCCGCCAGAAGAGGAACATCCTTCCCATGCTGATTGGCTTCGTCGTTGTTTATCTGCTCTTGTCCGTGGGCATAGGCCTGTATGCCGCCACCCGCGTGCGCAATGCCCGCGATTTCGCGGTGGCCGGCCGCAGCCTGCCGTTTCCCATCGTCACCGCCATGGTGTTCGCCACCTGGTTCGGTTCGGAGGCGGTGCTGGGCATCCCGGCCACTTTCATCGACAAGGGCTTCGCCGGCATCGTCGAAGACCCGTTCGGCTCATCCATGTGCCTGGTGCTGGTGGGCCTGCTGTTCGCGCGGCCGCTGTACCGCTTGAACCTGCTGACCATAGGCGACTTCTACAAGCAGCGCTTCGGCCGCAATGTGGAGTTGTTCGTGTCGCTGTGCATCATCGCGTCCTACCTGGGCTGGGTGGCGGCGCAGCTGACCGCGTTGGGCGTGGTGTTCAATGTGCTGTCCCAGGGCGCGATCAGCGCCAACGCCGGCATGCTGCTGGGCGCGGCCATCGTGCTGGTGTACACGCTGTTCGGCGGCATGTGGTCGGTGGCGTTGACCGACTTTTTCCAGATGACGGTGATCGTCGCCGGCCTGCTTTACCTGACCTGGCTGATAGGCGACATGGCCGGCGGCCCGGTCAAGGTGCTGCAGCACGCGGCGGCGCAGGACAAGTTCACCATGATTCCCAGCATGGCGCCCAAGGACATCGTCGGTTTCGTCGGCGCCTTGCTGACCATGATGCTGGGCTCCATCCCGCAGCAGGATATCTTCCAGCGGGTGATGTCGGCCAAGAGCGAGAACGTCGCCGCGCGCGCGTCCATCGTCGGCGGCGGCCTGTATCTGACCTTCTGCATGCTGCCCATCTTCATCGGCTTCGCCGCCACGCTGATCGATCCGACCATGGTGAGCCGCTGGATGCAGCAGGACGCGCAGATGATTCTGCCCAGCCTGATCCTGGAGCGCACGCCGCTGTTCGCGCAGGTGATGTTCTTCGGCGCGCTGCTGTCCGCCATCATGTCCACCGCGTCCGGCACCTTGCTGGCGCCGTCGGTGACCTTCACCGAGAACGTGCTCAGCCGCTTCATCCCGGTGATGTCGGACCGCCAGTTTCTGCTGGCGATGCGGCTGACGGTGGTGGGCCTGGCCATCGTCACCACGGTGTTCGCGCTGGTGTCGGACGCCACCATTTACGAGATGGTGGGCAATGCCTACAAGGTGACGCTGGTGTCGGCGGTGGCGCCGCTGTTCGCCGGCCTGTTCTGGAAGCGTTCCACGCCGCAGGGGGCGCTGCTGGCCATCGCCTTCGGCCTGTCCAGCTGGCTGGCGCTGGACTGGTTCGGCCCGGCGGACGCGTTCTGGCCGCCGCAGCTGGTGGGCCTGGGCTTCAGCATTTTCGGCATGGTGGCCGGCAGCTTGCTGCCGCAGCGGCTGGGACGCGGGGCGCTGGCCGCGGTGGGTCGCGCCTGATCCGGCGTTAGAGCCTGTTTACGATCGCGCGAGCTAAGAACCTGTTCAAAGTCTGCTGCGCTTCGGCGATACGGCGTTGAAACCAAGCTCAAAATGCTCATGTACCACGAGTACATTCCGCTTTTTCGCTCGTTTTCGCCTTGTCTCGCCCTTGCTCGCGAGACTTTGAACAGGCTCTAAGGCGAAAGCGGCTGAGAAAGCGGAATGGTCATTAAGGTATATGAGCGTTTCGAAGCCGTACTCACCGTGCAATGCTGCGCGAAGCGCAGCAGATCGTAAACGGGTTATCAGAAATTGGCCGGGGTGTTGGCGCTGATGATCTCCGCCTCGTCCGGCCCGATATTGCGGAATTTGTGCGGCAGGGTGCTGGGGAAGTAATAGCCGTCGCCGGCGGAGAGGATGCTGATGTGGCCGTCCACGGTCAGCTCCACGCTGCCGCGCACCACCACGCCGCATTCCTCGCCTTCCGGGTGGGTGATCATTTCCTTGCCGGTGTCCGCGCCCGGCGAATACAGTTCGCGCAGCATGCGCATTTGACGATTGGGATTGGACGCGCCGATCAGCAGCAGCTTCAGGCCGTCGCGGCCCAGGTCCGGCTGCTGTTCGCGGCGGAAGGTGTAAGGGTCGCTGGGCGGCGGTTCGCCAAAGGTCAGGAATTCGGTCAGCGTCATCGGGAAACCCTGGATCAGCTTCAATAGCGAACTGATGGACGGGCTGACCCGGTTCTGCTCTATCAGCGAGATGGTGGCGTTGGCCATGCCGGCCCGTTTCGCCAGCTCGCGCTGCGACAGCGAGAAGTGCTCGCGCACTTGTTTGACGCGTAATCCAATGTCCATGCCTATCACCTCGATGGCGTGCCGTTGCCGGCCTCTGCTCAGTATTTTCGACAAGTTTTCGAATAGCGCCACAGTATACTGATGCCGCTGCCGCGACGTCAGGCTGATTTGCGCTTTCCCATGGCGCGGCGGGCATTTTCATAAGGATGCGTCGCCTTGGCCCTACTTTGTGCGGGGTTGAATTTTGGCGATTCTGCCGCACACTAGCGGAGTCTTTCCCCTTTAAGAACCTATCGAGGACTCTCCACATGGCAACAGTGACTCTGCGCGGCAATCCGGTTGAAGTGGCCGGCGCGCTGCCGGCCAAGGGCCAGCAAGCCCCGGCCTTGACCCTGACCTCCGCCGACCTGGCCGAGACCAAGCTGGACAACTACGCCGGCAAGAACAAGGTGCTGAACATTTTCCCTAGCGTGGACACCCCGACCTGCGCGATGTCGGTGCGCAAGTTCAACGAACGCGCGGCAAAGCTGGCCGACACCGTGGTGCTGTGCATCTCCGCCGACCTGCCGTTCGCGCAGAAGCGCTTCTGCGGCGCCGAAGGCATCGACAATGTGGTGACCCTGTCCACCTTCCGCAATCCGCAGTTCGCCGCCGATTACGGCGTCAAGCTGGCCTCCGGCCCGCTGGCCGGCCTGACCGCCCGCGCGGTGGTGGTGCTGGACAAGGATAACAAGGTGCTGCACAGCGAGCTGGTGGCGGAGATCGGCGAAGAGCCGAACTACGACGCCGCGCTGGCCGTGCTCTAAAGTCGTCAGCCTTCAGCCCTTGCACACGACGACCGCCGGGGAAACCCGGCGGTTTTTTTGTGGCCATGCCCGATGCTCAGCGTGAGCGGACCACTTGATTGCGGCCGGCCTGTTTCGCCTGGTACAAGGCCTGATCCGCCGATTGCTGGGCCTGGCCGAAGTCCTGCTGCTGGCAGCGCCACAGATGGATGCCGGCGGAAAAGCTGCAGCGCGCCTCGGGGTGCTGCGTCAGCGGCTGCAACTGGCTGAACTGCCGCCGCAGCCGATCTATGATTCTCTCGCCGCTGCTGATGCCTATATTTGGCAGCACCAGGCAGAATTCCTCCCCGCCATAGCGGATCAGCAGGTCTTGATCGCGGATGTGGCCGCGCAGTTCTTGGCTCAAGGACTGTAGCACCTGGTCGCCGGCCAAGTGGCCATAGCGGTCGTTGACGGCCTTGAAGTGATCGATGTCCAGCATGATCACGCAGGCGATTTCCATCGACGGGTCGAGATGATCCAGCCAGTGCTGCAAGGCGCGCCGGTTGCCGGCCGAGGTCAGCGGGTCCAGGCTGGCGACATCCTGGAGCCGGCTGTTCTGTTTTTGCAGCACGATATTGAGAAAACCCACGGAACCGCACACCTGGGCCGCGGATGCCAGGGTCAAGGCCAGGGCGTGCAGCGGCAGTTCCTGGTGCGGAATGAAGCCAAAGCCCAGGTATTGCTGGTAAATGCCATGGCCGTCCCGCCAGCCGTACACCATGGCGCCGAGCAGGAACAATAAGGCGGTCAGGCTATAGCGGTTATTGCAGATGCGCTGTTCCGCCGCCATGAACAGCCAGCTGGCGTACAGATAAAGCAAGGGAATTTCCAGCGCGTCCAATAGGGTGCTGAGCAGCGGATTGGGCACCCATTTGTCGATGGCCGAGTAAACGCCCACCGCCAGCCATAGCCAGCGCGGCGGGCGCAAACCGATCAAGCGGGCGATGATGGTCAGTTGCAAGCTGATGCCGGCATTGCTGAAACCGCTGCCCACCGCCAGGAGCCAGTCGCGCTGGGTGGATATCTCGCCTTCCAGCAGCATGCCGGCGGATAGTAATAAGGAAGCTTGCAGCCAGCGTTTTCTTGGCAGTAATAATTCCGCGCGCACCGAGTGCTGCCAAGTGATCACGCCGATGCAGGCCACAATGAGGGAAGCGACGATCAGCGACACACATGGAACCGGAAACGGGAGAGGACTATCACAGCATAGCCAAAGCCCGGTACCGGTCAAGCCAGCGCGGTTTTGGCCATGTGTTCGTTCCGGTTTTGGCTGCTGCGCTTTAGCTGGTGGCCGGCATTATCGTCCCTTCCACGCCATCCGTTTCCGTCGCTTGCCTGAGTTGCAGATGGCGCAGGCTGCCGTATAGCTCGAGCAGGCGCGCATACTCGTCCGCGTCGTAGAAACGGCAGTTGCCGCGGCCGAACGCCTTGGCCACCTCCAGCGCAAACTTCACCGCCAGCGCGATATCGGTTTCATGGCTGGCCCCGGTGCAGCAGCCCGGCACCACGGTTTCGGCGCAGATGGCGACGCCGACGACCGGCGCGCTTGTCGCGGTGGCCGGCTGCAAAATGCTGTTCAAATGGTAGACCCCGTTGCCGTAAGGCGTGATGTCCTGGGTGGTGATGGGGAAGGTGACCGCCGCGCGGCCGCTGCTCTGTTCCATGATGCGCAGCAGGTCTTCCGCCACGCGCAGGATGTAACCCTCCTTGACGGTGGGCGAAATCGCATAGCCCTTGTGGTTGAGAATGCGGTTGCCCTTGCTGGTGTCGATCGACAGCACGGCGTCCGCTTCCGCCGGCACTTCGTGGCGGTTCATCGTCGTGTCGTCCACCGGCGCATCCATGAAATCCGCCGGCTGGCGCGGCAGGATGGGGGCGTCGGGACAGATGTGAGTGGTGACGATCACGTCGCCGGGCAAAGCGTCGCCGTTGCGTTGCATCCGGGCCAGTTTCAACGCGCAGGCGACGGCGGCGATGGCGCCGTCGGCATCGGAAACCAGGCCGATGCGGTCGGGACGGGCGCCGATGCCGCCCAGGCGGCCGATGATGGCCAGCGTCGGCGCGGCGCCGCCGGCGTTCTTGCCGTTGGCGCCGGGGATGTCGATGCGGACAAAGTCGGTGCCGCCCTTGACGCCCTGAACGCGGCGGCTGACGGCACGGATGCCGGGATCGGCGGCGAATAGTTCGACGATGTCCGCGCCGCTCACCTTGGCGCTGTCCATCAGTTCGAATACCTGCAGGGTTTGTTGCAAGCTCATGGCGTGTGTCCTTAACGTTTGCCGGGCGTGGCGGCGATGGAAGCGAAGAAGCTGGCGAGCGCGTCGCCGGCGATAAAGCCGGCGGCGATCACCTCCATCGGCGGGCGGCTGGCGGCGCCCCAGCGGCGGCTGATATAGATGCGCAAAGCGATGCCGAGCAGCAGCGCCCAGCCGGCGCCGGCGTTGTTGATCAGCAGGCCGGTGGCGAGCAGCACGCCGAACTGGCGCCCAGGCCCGCCGGCCAGCTGGATGATGGCGCCGGGAAGAGCCCATAGCCCCAGGGTGTAGGCCAGGTTGGCCTGGCTGCCGGCGGCTATGGTCTTGGCGAACACCCGCGCCGCCGGCGGCAGCAGATCCTGGGCAAAATAGCCGGCATGGACCAGCCACACCACCGGAATGGCGATGAGGAAGGCGCCGATGGCGGCGAACATCTGAATGCGTCGCCCATGCAGCTCCGCCGCCAGGTCCCGGCCGTGGCCGCGCAGGATGAAGCCGGTTTTCAGATCGAAGCCCATGTCGGCGAAGGCCGGTCCGGTGGCGGCGGTGAAGCCGGTGAGCAGGCAGAGCGCCAGCGGAGGAAAGCCGAGCAGGATGCCGACGATCAAGGTGATCAGCGCCACGGCGAAGGCCGGAAACCAGCCGGAGTGCATAGCGGCGATGCCCACGATCAACTCATGGGCGAAGGCGGCGAACGCGGCGTAGAGCACGAACAGCAGCAGCATGGGCAGCGTCATTTCGCTCCACAGGCCGCCGGCCAGCGCCAGCAGCATGGAAATCAGCAGATAGCCCGCCGCGCCCAGGCCCAAGGCGTGGCGCACTTCGCGGTCCGGGCGAGCGGCGCGGCCGCCGTCGGGCTGCTTGGCGCGGATCACGCGCGCCACTTGGAACAGGGCGACCAGGCCGGCGCCCACCATCACGCCGTGCGGAACATAGCGGGCGTTGAGGTCGATGCCGGCGACCGGCTCGGCGTAAGCGCGCAGCAGCAGGCCCAGGCCCAGCATACTCAGCGCCCAGATATTGCCGATGAAGGCGGTGCCAAAGGCCGCCATCGGGATTTTGAGCATGGCGCCGGCGATGCCGGCGGCAATGCCGGCCAGCAGCAGGCGCGCGTTGCGGCCACCCTGGTCGCCGGCCTGGATCGCTTCCGCGGTGGCCACGCCTATCGGCCAGGCATTGCCGGCCGGAAAGACCCGGGTGTCGAACAGGCGGTAGAGCAGGTAGCCATCCAGCAGCATGGCCGCGGCCACGCCGCAGAACATCGGCAGGATCAGCTCGGGCATGCCCATGGCCCAGGGCACGGCGATGGGCATCAGCAGGCTGTTGGCGGCGCCGAAGGTGGCGGAGGAAATCACGGTCTGCGCCAGGTTCTGGGTGTGGATGGAGCGGTAGTGGCGGAATGCGGCCCAGGGCAGCCTGGACAGCAGCATCGCCAGCAGCGCGCCGATGATGGAGGTGCTCGGGGTGATGCCCAGGGTGCACAGCAGCTGGATGCCGATGATGGCGCCGGCGATGGACAGCGCGATCAGCATCGCCAGAGTGGGGATGTGCTTGAGCGGATTGTCGTTCTGCATGGCGTGACCCCCTGATGGACTGGCGGCGCGGCGGGCTGGAGAAAATTAACTTGCAAACTAATTGGGTGGCGCCAGCAGTGTCAAGCGGCCTTGGTCGGCGGCTGCCGGCGGGAAAAAGATGGCGGCGCAAGATGCGCCGCCAGGCAACAGGCGGGGAGGCCCCGCCTCGCCGGATATCCGTATGGGCAGGCCCATGGTTATCCGAGTGGGCTTGATGCCGGAAAGAGCCGGGAGCGCTTCTTAAAGAACCTGTTTACGATCTCGCGAGCTAGAGCGAGACAAGGCGTTGCGGCTGAGAAAGCGGAATGTACGTGTGGTACATGAGCATTTCGAAGCTGTTTTCAACGCCGTATCGCCGACGCGCAGCAGATCGTAAACAGGTTCTTAGTAGGGCTTATTGGGCAGGAACTTGCCATCCAGGGTGATTACCGCGCGTTCGCCGCCGTCCGGGTCTTCCACTTTGCGGATGTCCAGCTTGAAATTGATGGCGCTGATGATGCCGTCGCCAAACTTCTCGTGCACCAAGGCCTTCAGCGTGGTGCCATAGATCTGGATCATTTCATAGAAGCGGTAAATGGTGGGATCGGTGGGAATGCCGCCGGGTATGCTGCCGCGCAGCGGAATGGCCTGCAGTTGCAGGGCGTCGGCCGCGTTCAGGCCCAGCCGTTCGCAGACCAGCTCCGCGGCGAGCTTGGGCAGCGCGTGTTGGCCCAGCACGGCGGCGGTGACATAGGCCAGGCTGAGGCCGGTGCCGGCGGCCAACTGCTCCCAGCTCAGGTCCTTCAAGGCCTTGGCGGCGAGGGCGCGGGCGGTCAGTTCGACGCGGAGGTCCTGACTGATATTGGATTGTTGCATGGGATGGTCCTTTCTTGTGGTTTGCGGGAGGCGCCGCTTTCAGGCGGCGCGGGTCAGCGGGAAATCCGCCAGGGAAACGAAGCGCTGGCTGGCGTGGTCCAGCGCCAGGATGGCGCCGGTTTCGATGTCGTAGACCCAGCCGTGCAGGGTCAGCCGGCCCTGGCGCATCGCCAGCGCCACCGAGGGGTGGGTTTTGAGATTGGCCAGTTGGGCGATGACGTTTTCCCTGACCATGTCGTCCAGCCGCTGGCGGGCGTTGTCGTGCCGGCGCGCCGCGTTCACCACTTTGGCGGAGTCGGCGTGGCGCAGCCAGCCCGCCACCGCTGGCAGATGGTCCAGGCAGCAGCCATTGGCGATCGCCGTCATCGCGCCGCAGTCGGAATGGCCGCAGACCACGATGTCGGCGACGCCCAGCGCGGCCACCGCGTATTCCACCGAGGCGGTGACGCCGCCCGGCTCCGGCCCGTAGCAGGGAACGATGTTGCCGGCGTTGCGGATCACGAACAGCGCGCCGGGTTCTTGCTGAGTCAGCAGCTCCGGCACCACGCGGCTGTCCGAGCAGGTGATGAACAGCGCGCCGGGGGCCTGGCTATCGGCCAATTGGCGGAACAGCGCCGAACGCTGGGGATAGGCTTCTTGTTGGAATTTCAGAAAACCGTCGATGAGGGCTTGCATGGCTTGCTCCTTGGCGGGGAAGGGATGCGCCAAGGATGAGGCTTTTTCTCTATAGGGTCCAAGACCGATATAAAATGATATCCATAATTATTTCCTATAGTTTGGGCGCATGATTCTCCGACATATCCGTTATCTGCAGGCCGTGGTCGAGCACGGCAATTTCACTCGGGCGGCCGAGGCGCTGCATGTGTCGCAACCCACGCTGTCGCAGCAGATCAAGCAATTGGAAGAGATGGTGGGCGCGCAGCTACTGGACCGCGGCGGACGCATGGTGCGGCCCACCGATGCCGGCGCCGCCTATCTGGAATACGCGCGCCGCGCGCTGCGCGAACTGGAGGCGGCGCAGCGCGCCACCCGGGACGTCGGCGATCTGTCACGCGGCAGCCTGCGGCTGGCGATGACGCCGACCTTCGCCAGTTATCTGCTGGGGCCGCTGGCGGCGCGGCTGCGCCGGCTCTACCCCGGCATCGAGCTATGCGTGCGCGAGGCGACGCTGGACGCGATCGAGCTGGCCTTGCTGGCGGATGAGATCGACGTGGGAATCGCTTTCGATCAGGCGCGCTCAGCGGAGATAGACGCGCGCCCGCTATTCAGCGAAACCCTGGCCGTGGTGGTGGGCGGCCTCCACCCGTGGCGACAGCGGACGCAGGCGCTCGGCGCGGAGGCATTGGCGCAGACGCCGTGGGCGCTGTTGAGCGCGGATTTCGCCACCCGCGGCCATATCGATCGCTATTTCCAGGCCCTGGGCCTGAAGCCGCGGATCGCGGCGCAAGCCAATAGCATAGGCGCGGTGTTGGAAATGGTCCGCCACGGCGATTGCGCCACCATCCTGCCGTGGGCGATCACGCGGCGGCATCCGGAATTGGGAGCGCTGGGATTGCAAACGCCGTTGCCGGCGCGCACCGCGGCGGTTCTGACGCGCAAGGGCGGGTATCGCAGCGCCGCCTTGCGGGCGCTTCTGCCAGTGCTGGATGCTTTGGGAGAGGAGATGGAAGCCGAGGGCGGCGCGAGGCCGCCCGCGGCGGGAGCCGGCTGAGCGGCTCCCGGCAGGGGTTTAGGCTTGCTGGCCGGCCAGCTTGCCGCGCGGCGCGTTCTCGGCGGCTTCCATGTCGGCGACGGCGCGGGCGTCGTGCTCGGCGTCCAGGTAACGGGTGCGCCAACCGCTGTTGACGCCCCAGTAGTAGAAGGCCAGCGCTACCGCGGCCACCACCGCCATGTCCGGTCCGTAGGGCAAGAGGCCGATGCCGCCGAAGTCCCGGCTGCCGATATAAGACAGCAGCGCCATCGTCGGCAGGTAGAGCACCATCCACAGCGCGCCTTTCAGCTCGCGGCCGAACTCGGGCCAGCCGGCGCGGGCCTGGTACCAGAAATACACCGGCAGCGCGGCCACGATCAGGAAGATGATCTCGCCGGTCAGCGGCCAGCGCGCCCAGTACAGCACCAGCGAGGCGCAGACGAAGGCGAACGGCGCGACCACGCCTAGGCCGGCCAGGCGCAAGGGGCGCGGCAGATCGGCGGCGCAGCGGCGCAGCGCGGCCGCGCTGATCGGTCCGGTCAGATAGGAAATCACCGTGGCCACCGAGATCACCGCCGCCAGCGTGCCCCAGCCGCGGAAGAAGAACAGGAAGACAAAGGATACCGCCAGGTTGAACCACATCGCCGGGCGCGGGATGTGGTAGAGCGGGTGGATGCGACCGAAGATCTCCGGCATGGTGCCGTTGCGCTGCATGCCGTAGATCATGCGCGAGGTGGTGGCCATATAGGTGGCGCCGGTGCCGCTGGGGCTGACGAAGGCGTCGAAGTACAGCAGCAGCATCAGCCAGTTCAGGCCCAGCGCCATCGCCAGCTGGGCGAAGGGCGAGCTGAAGTTCAGGCCTTGCCAGCCGTGGGCCAGGTCCGCCGGCGACAGCGCGCCGATGAAGGCCACTTGCAGCGCCACATAGATCACCGCCGCCAGCAGGATGGAGCCGACCACGCCAAAGGGCACGCTCTTGCCCGGATTGCGGGCCTCGCCGGCCAGGTTGATCGGGCTTTGGAAGCCGTTGAAGCTGAACACGATGCCGCTGGTGGCCACCGCGGTCATCACGCTGGCCCAGCCAAACGGCGCGAAGCCGCCCGGCGTGGCGCCGCCCAGATTGCCGGGGTGGAAGCCGCTGTAGATCAGCGCGCCCACGGTCAGCGCCGGCACGATCACCTTGAAGATGGTGATGGCGCTATTGGCCTTGGCGAACAGCTTGACGCCCCAGTAGTTGAGCATGAAGTAGACGATGACCAGCAGCGCGGCCAGCATCAGGCCGGGCGGGGTCAGTTCGCCCTGGGAATACAAATGCTGCGCCCAGGCATAGGGCCAGGAGCTCATGTATTGCACCGAGGCTTCGGCTTCGATCGGGATCACCGAGACGATGGCGATCCAGTTGGCCCAGCCGGCGATGAAGCCGAGCAGGGAGCCGTGGGAGTAGCGGGCGTAGCGCACCATGCCGCCGCTTTCCGGGAACATGGCGCCCAGTTCCGCGTAGCTGAGGGCGATGGAAAGAATGATCACCATGCCGACTATCCAGGCGACGATGGCGGCCGGGCCGGCGATCTGGGCGGCATGGGCGGCGCCGAACAGCCAGCCGGAGCCGATGATGGAGCCCAGGCCGGTCAGCATCAGGGCGATGGGGCCGATATGGCGCGAGTGTTGCTGTGTCAAAGGTATCTCCTGTCAAAGAGCCCGCTCGCGATCTCGCGCGCAAACGCGCGGCAAGGCGAAGACGGGTTCTAAAAACCCGACGGCCCGGTGGAGTCAGCGCCGGACACGGCGGGCAAGCGATGGAGACAAGTTCCGGCCACGACGCGCTCGCCCGGCCGTCCGGGGCGGAGGCATGGCATAGAGGATGACGGCGTGCTGGATGCGTCGGCGCGGAGAGCGCCGGCGAGCTTGTCCCGGGTGCCGGGTGGGCCCGGTCTGATGTGCTCTTTTATAAGAGGGGGCTAATCTACCTTTGCTTTTCATTACGGTATGTAACGAAATGTATTCTCGCTTATGACAGAAGATTGAAAATGGCGATGAAAAGGGCAAATCATTGCGCGCATGAGCGCATGGCAAGTCTTTGTCTGGAATAAATGCTCGAAATTTTCGCCGCCGGCAATTTTATGCCTAATTGCCGGCGGCGCGGCGCGTCAGGCTGGCTGCTGTTGCAGCCGCCAGCTCGGCGCAGGATCGGCCGCGGCGGTTTGCGGCGCATCGATGCGGAACCAGCTCAGGGTCTGGTTCAGATCCTGGGCCGCGTCGGCCAGGTGCTGCATCACCGGCGCGGCTTGCTGCATCTGCTGATCGATGGCGGCGGCGAGGTGGGCCACCTCGTGGCCATGCTGACGGATGTCGCCGCCGGCGCGGGCCTGGGCGGCGCTGTGTGCGCGGATATCGGCCATCAGCCGGTTCAGCCGGCCGAGGCCGGCGTCCACTTGCAATAGCGCCTGGTCCAGCGCCTGCTGCGAATCCAGCTTGTCGGCGCAGGCGTCGCCGGCCTGTTCCAGCGCGGCATGCAGCGAGCCGGTGGCGCCTTCCACCTTGCCCAGCGCGTCGAAGATGCTGCCGGTGGCGGCGCGGGTGCGCTCGGACAATTTGCGCACTTCGTCGGCCACCACGGCGAAGCCGCGGCCGCTTTCGCCGGCGCGGGCGGCTTCGATCGCGGCGTTGAGCGCCAGCAGATTGGTCTGCTCGGCCACATCGCGGATCAGGCCGCTGACGCCGGCGATATCGTCCAGGCTGTGCTTGAGCTGACGCATTTCCGCCTGCGCGTGCTCCATATTGCCGGCCAGCGCCTGCATCGCCTCGGCGTTGCGCTGGCCCAGTTCGCGCGCGCTCTCGGTGTCCGCCGCCGCCTGGCGGGTGTGGGCGTCAGCCTGTTGCAGATGGCCGGCCACGCTCTGGGCGCTGTCGGCCACGGCGTGGGCGGCTTCATTGCTGAGCTTGGCCTTGGCGCTTTGCAGGCGGCTGGCGTCGGCTACTTGCAGGGTCAGCAACTGCAGGCGCTGGCAATCGCCACCGCTGCGGCGGGCATCGCCCTCCACGCGCCGCAGCAGCTCGCTCAGCTTGTCCAGGAACAGGTTCAGCCGGCTGGCGGTGGCGGCCAGCTCGTCGCGGCCCTGGGCCGGCAGCCGCATCGCCAGATTGCCTTCCCCCAGCGCGTCGGCGGCGGCGGCCATCGCTTGCAGCTGTCGTTTCAGCCGGCGTGCCAGCGCCAGCTGCATCGCCACCACCACCAGGCTGGCCAGGCCCAGCGGTCCCAGCGTCAGCCAGGCCAGCCGGCCCAGCGTGTCCCGCAGTTGCGCGCTTTCCTGGCGCAGCCGCTGCTGCTCCTGCCGCTGCAGGCGGTCCAGCTGCGCCGCCAGCGGCTGCAGGTGCTGCTGCCAGGCTTGTTCCGGGATGGCCAGCGCGTCTTGCGGCGCGGTTTCGGCTATGGTCAGCGCGCTGTTCAGATTGCGCTGGTAAGCGCTCCACAGCGGGGTGACCGATAGTCGGAAGGCTTGCGCCTCGGCGGCCGGCAGGCCGGCGGCGATGTCCTGGCTCAGCTGCGCCACGGTCTGGCTGGTCTGCCGCAGCAACGCCGGGCTGTCCGGCAGCAGCGGGTCCAGCCGCGACAGCTGCAGCACGCTGGCTTTCAGCTGGTATAGATTGGCGCTCAGTTGCTGGCGCGCGCTATGGCGTTCCACCGCCTGGGTCAGGTCCAGCAGTTGCTGCCCGGTGAGGACCAGGGCCAACGCCAGGCTGGCGAGGGTGAAGAGTATGGTCAGCCACAGGCGTTTGGCCAAAGTCATGATGATGTCGTGCGTGTGTGATGCGGGAGAGCCGCAGTCTAGGCGCGCCTAATGACGAAAGAATGACATGAATATGAATTGTCCTGTCATGAAGCATTGCCGAGCGACCATTCTCTGCCGACGCCCGGCGGCGATGCGGCTAAAATAGCCGGGTTTGTCATTTTTCTTGGTTGTTGCCTTATGACTTTGCTATCCCCGGACCAGTTGGAACAAGACTTGTGGGCGTCCACGGAGCTGCTGCGCGAGCAGGTGGATCTCTACGACTACAAGAATCATGTGTTCGGCCTGTTTGTGCTCAAGCGCTGCCACGATGTGTTCGTGGAGCGGGTGCAGGCATTGGTGGCGGCCGAGGGCATGAGCCGCAAGCGCGCCGACGGCGTGGTGCAGGAACAATACGGAATCTATCCGCAGACGGCGCGCTGGCCCGGCCTGCAGGAGCGCAAGAAGGGCATAGGCGAGGCGCTGGACAAGGCGGTGGTAGCGCTGGAGGAACACCGGCCGGCGCTGGCCGGCGTGCTCAGCGTGGTGCAATACCAGGGGCACAAGCGCTTGAGCGACGAGGTGCTGCATCCGCTGATGAACCATATCGGCGCCTTGAAGCTGGGCAATGCCGACCTGGAGGACCCGTCCCGCTTGGGCGAGGTCTGCGAGGGGCTGGTGCGCCGCTACGCGGTGGAGTCCGGCAAGCGCGGCGGCGCGTTTTCCACGCCGGCGCCGGTGAGCCGGCTGCTGCTGGAATTGGTGGAGCTGCAAGCGGGACACAGCCTGTACGACCCCAGCTGCGGCGCGGCCGGCACGCTATTCGACGCATGGCGGATGATGGCCGGCCGGCCCGGCGGAAAACGGGCGGACGGCACGGTGGACCTGGAAATCTTCGGCCAGGAAAAACTACCTGCCACCTGGGCCATGGCCAAGCTGTGCGCGTATTTCCACGGTGTGGAAATGAAGCTGGAACTGGGGGACACCCTGGTGGCGCCCGGGCATTTGTCGCCGGAGGGCCTGCTGCCGCGTTTCGACCGCGCCGTGGCGCAACTGCCGTTCACGGTGAAGAACTGGTGGACGCCGCTGGAAGCCGAGGTGGCGGAAGCGCCGCCGGCCGATGGCAAGAAGCGCCGCCGCAAACGACCGGCCGAGCCCAATTACAAGAAGCTGGTCGACGAGCACAAGCGCTTCGGCTACGGCATTCCGCCGCGCAGCTTCGGCGATTACGCCTTTGTCCAGCATGTGCTGGCCACGTTGAAGGAGGATGGCCGCGCCGCGCTGGTGATGCCGCACGACGTACTGTTCCGCGACGGCGACGAGGGCCGCATCCGCAATGCCCTGCTGTTCGGCAGCCACGGCCAGTCCGGCGACCGCATCGAGGCGGTGATAGGCCTGCCGCCGGCGCTGTTCTACGGCTCCGGCATGCCCACCTGCGTAGTGGTGTTGAACAAGAACAAGCCGGCGCCGCTGCGCAACAAGGTGATATTGATCGACGCCAGCAAGGCCTTCGCGCGCGGACGCGCGCAGAACGCGCTGCGGCCCGAGGATGTGGAGCACATTCTCCGCGCCTACCGCGCGGCGGTGGAAGATGAGCGGGAGGAGCCGGATTATCTGCGGGTGGTGGGCTTGCGCGAGGTCAAACAGGGGCATCGCGGCAATCTCAATCTGCAGCGTTATTTCGCGCCGGACGAAACCGCCGAGGTGGTGGATGCCGAGGCGCTGGCCACCGAGCTGACCGGGCTGCAAGAGCAGGAGCAGGCGCTGGACCTGCGCCTGGCCGCGTTCTTGACCGAGCAGGGCTGGCAGCTGGAGCCGGGCGAGCTGGAAGGCTGCCTGAGCCTGGCCGAGGAGAAGCTGGAACTGCTGTCCAGCCAGTACGCGGCCAGCCGCAAGCTGCGGCCTAGCCGGATCCAGGCCTTGCTCAACCGCGGCTATGGCACGCGGCGCATGGGCAAATGGAGCCCGCACCAGTCGTTCAAGCCCAGCCCGCTGGGCGTGATTCCCGGCAATTGGGAGCTGCGCAAACTCGGCGAGCTGGCGACGCCGCTGGCGGAGACGGCATCGGGCGAGTTGTGCCAGCCCGTCGCCGACGGCTGGCGCCAGGCCGGCAGCGGCCAGGGGCTGAGCGTGCCGCCGCAGGCTTTCGCCTTTGATCCGGCGCGTTTGTACCAGGGTGGGCTGGCGCGCAACGAGAAGGAGCTGGCCTTGCTCGCCGCCGATGGTCAACAAGGCTTTGTGCTGGACGAGACACTGTTGTTGCCGGCCTTCTTCGATTGCTATCGTCAATCCGAATGGTGGCGTTTCTGCCTGGAGCGCCTGGGCGCGGCGGTGGAGGAGGCGTGTCTGGATTTCTCCGCGCTGGCCGAGGCCTGGGTGCCGTTGCCGCCGCTCAGCGAGCAGCGCAAGCTGGTGACCGAGTGGGAGAGCCAGGATCAGGCGCTGGCGCTGTTGCAGCGCCGGCTGCTGGACTGGCAGGCGCATTGCGAGACACTGCGCGCGCGGCTGCCGGAGCGGGAGTAAGAACCTGTTCACGATCCGCTGCGCGTCGTGGAGCGTTACACGATGAGTTCCGCGTCGAAATGCCCATGTTCCGCGGGTACATTCCGCTTCCTCAGCTGTTTTCGCCTTGTCTCGCTCTAGCTCGAGACTTTGCGCAGGCGCTCAGGGCAGCAGGTCCAGCAATTGCACATCGCTATTGTCCGGCCCCAGCACTAGGCTGCGCTCGGCCGGGCTGTATTGCAGCAGGCTGAGCGCGGCGTCGTCGGCGCCGTGCACCCGGCGCAGCATCTCGCTCGGCGTGAAGCCGGACAGCGCGCGGAAATCGCGCGCCATGTGCGCCTGGTCGAAGTAGCCGCAGTCCTGCGCCAGCGCCGCCAGCTTGCCGCCGGCCTGCGGCCGGCAAATCAGTAGCCCCAGCATATTGACGAAGCGCAGCAGGCGGCGAGCGTCGCGCAGCGGCAGGCCGTAGCTGGCCAGGAAGCGGCGCTCGAACTGGCGCAGGCTCAGGCCGCAGTCGGCGGCCAGCGTGGCGGCGTCCTGTTCGAACAGGCGCGCCACCGGCAGCCGCAGCGCGCGCGGCTGGCGCAATTCCCGCTCCGCCGCCAGCTTGAGCAGCCAGCGGCCGAAGACATCGGCCAAGTCCTGCGGCTGGGGGCAGGCTTGCAGGCTGTCGCACAGCTTGGCCTCCTCATCTCCGCCTATCAATTCTTCCAGCGGCCAGACCTGATCACTCAAGCGCCAACAGTCCAGCGGCAGCAGCCGCGGCAGTTGTCCCACCCGCAGCAGCGCGCTGATGAAGCGAGTGCCCGGCGCGACGCGCAGGGTGATCGGCCGGGTGATGGGGCCGCTGACGAAGGCGCGCGGCGAAGTGGCCACCATCAGGCCGTCGATCACGGTCTGACTGCGGCCGGCCAGCAGCACGCCGATATGCGGCCACGGCGTGGCCGGCAGTTGGATTTCGCCTGCGCTGTCCAGCTGCAGGTGCAGATAGCGCAGCAAGGGGGCCAGCGCCGGCGGAGGAGGCAAGAGCAAGCGGTTCATCATGTCCGTCATGATAAAGACATGGCGGACGACTGAACATTCCGCGTGCGCTGCGCGCGGGACTACTTCTGCCAGTAGGTCTTGACGTTGACGAACTCGTACAAGCCGAACTCGGACAGCTCGCGGCCATAGCCCGAGGATTTGACGCCGCCGAAAGGCAGGCGCAGGTCCGAGCTGGTGTGGCGATTGATGAACACGCTGCCGGCCTCGATCTGGCGCGCCAGCGCCCAAGCGCGTTCCTTGTCCGCGCTGTAGATGCTGGCGCCCAGGCCGAACGGGGTGTCGTTGGCCAGGCGCAGCGCGTCGGCCTCGTCGCGCGCGCGCAAGATGCTGGCCACCGGGCCGAACACTTCCTCGTGGTAGACGCGGCAATCCGGGTTGACCCGGTCCAGCACCGTGGCCGGGTAGAAGAAGCCGGGCGTGACCGGCATCTGGCCGCCCAGGCGCAGCTCGGCGCCGTGGGCGACGGCGTCCAGCACCTGGGCGTGCAAGGCCTCGCGCAGATCGGCGCGGGTCAGCGGCGACAAGGTGGTGGCCGGGTGGCGCGGATCGCCGGCGCGCAGCTTGGCGGCCTCGGCGCAGAAGGCCTCGATGAAGGCGTCGGCGATCTCCGGCACCACGATCATGCGCTTGGCGGCGTTGCAGCTTTGGCCGGCGTCGCGGAAACGGGAGTTGGCGGCGTCCTGCGCGGCGGCGGCGACATCGGCGTCGGCCAGCA
The DNA here is from genome assembly GCF_001043555.1 of Chromobacterium sp. LK1. Taxonomy (NCBI): domain Bacteria; kingdom Pseudomonadati; phylum Pseudomonadota; class Betaproteobacteria; order Neisseriales; family Chromobacteriaceae; genus Chromobacterium; species Chromobacterium sp. LK1. The sequence goes on from NZ_LDUI01000008.1 coordinate 63,473, forward strand.
CGATGAAGGGATTGCTGCCGCCCAGTTCCAGCACGGTTTTCTTCAGATGGCGGCCGGCCAGTGCCGCGATGGCGCGCCCGGTCTGGGTGGAGCCGGTGAAGGCAACAGCATCGCACTGGCGGATGGCCTCTTCCACCTGGTCATGGTCTATCCAGGCCACTTCCAGTGTCTCCAGGCCGGCGGCACGCGCCAGTTCCAGCAGACGTTGGGTGGATTGCGGCACCGACGGCGCCGGCTTGACCAGGCAGGCATTGCCGGCCATCAGCGCCGGCACCGCGAAACGCAGCACCTGCCAGATCGGGTAGTTCCACGGCATCACCGCCAGCACCGTGCCCAGGGCTTCGAAGGCCACGCCGCTGCGGCTGGCCTGGGTGGGAATCTCCAGCGAGGCCAGCAGTTCCGGCGCCAGCTGCGCGTAATAGCGGATCAATTGCGCGGACTTGTCGATCTCGGCTAGGCATTCCGCGGTGCGCTTGCCCACTTCCAGCGTGACCAGGCCGGCCAGCTCCTCGCGGTGGGCCTGCAATTGATCGGCGACGCGCAGCAATTGCGCGGCGCGTTCGGCCACGCTTTGCGCGCGCCAGCGGCGCTGGGCCGCGCGCAACTGCGCGAGCGCGACGGGCAATTGGGATTCCGGCCAGGCGGCGCGGGTGTAGACGACTTCTCCTGTGGCGGGATTGCAGCTGGTAAAGGCGGTCATGACGTGCTGTATCGGTATTCGGGCAAAAGAGCAATGTAGCAAAAATCACCGGCGGCTGGGATGGATAGGGTCAAATCCGCGGCGATTTGCTCGTTATATTTCTAATTTGAATAAATGGGTAAATTCATAGTTCTTTAGGTTTTATGTGGCTTGCTTATAGACTGGATCGCAATCGCCAGGCAGTGGCGTGGACGGACGGCGAGATCAGAGGCAAGACATGATTGCGATAGAAAACTTATACAAACATTACCGCGTGGATGGACGCGAAGTGCTGGCCCTGGACGATGTCAGCCTGAAAGTGGCCAAGGGCGAGGTGTTCGGCATCATCGGCCGTTCCGGCGCCGGCAAGAGCACCCTGGTGCGCTGCCTGAACCTGCTGGAGCGGCCGGACCGCGGCGCGGTGCGCCTGGGCGATACCGAGCTGACCGCGCTGGACAGCCGGCAGCTGCAGCTGCGCCGCCAGCGCATCGGCATGGTGTTCCAGCATTTCAATCTGTTGAAGTCGCGCACCGTGGCCGCCAATGTGCGCTTCCCGCTGGAGTTGGCCGGCGGCGTCAGCGCGGCCCAGATGGACGCCCGAGTGGACGAGCTATTGGCGCTGGTGGGCCTGGCCGGCCACCGCGACAAATACCCGGCGCAGCTGTCCGGCGGCCAGAAGCAGCGCGTAGGCATCGCCCGCGCGCTGGCCAATCATCCCGAACTGTTGCTGTGCGATGAGGCGACCTCGGCGCTGGACCCGGAAACCACGGATTCCATCCTGACCCTGCTGGCCGACATCAATCGCCAGCTGGGGCTGACCATTGTGCTGATCACCCATGAGATGCGGGTGATCCGCCAGCTGTGCGACCAGGTGGCGGTGCTGGATCACGGCCGCGTGGTGGAGCAGGGGCCGGTGCTGGAGGTCTTCCTGCATCCGCGGCATGAAGTGACCCGCGGCCTGCTGGCGGAAACCGGGCTGTACCAAGAGGAGGCGCGTCAGACTTGGCAGCAGCGCGTGGGCGCGCCGCTGATCAAGCTGACCTTCGTCGGCGCGCCCACCCTGCAGCCGGTGCTGGACGTGGTGGGCAAGCAGGCGGGCGCCCGCTTCAATCTGGTCAGCGGCACGCTGTCCGAGATCAAGGGCACGCCGTTTGGCCAATTGGTGGCCGGCGTGATCGAATCGCAAGCTCCGCTGGAGAGCTTGCCGGAATTATTCGCCCGCCAGGGCGTGCGTTGCGAGGTGCTGTGATGGATGGTTTCGATTGGGCGCAATTATTGAGCATGGACTGGCCGGAGATAGGCCTGGCCACGCTGGACACCCTGACCATGCTGGGCGCGTCGCTATTGTTCACCGTGGTGTTCGGCCTGCCGCTGGGCGTGCTGCTGTACGTGACGTCGCCGGGTCAGTTGCGGGCGCGGCCGCGCTTGTATGCGGTGCTGTCCTTTCTGATCAATGTGTTCCGCTCCCTGCCTTTCGTGATTCTGCTGATCGTGATGATCCCGCTGACGGTGAAGCTGGTGGGCACCTCGATAGGCGTGGCCGGCGCGATTCCGCCGCTGGTCGCCGGCGCCTCGCCCTTCTTCGCGCGGCTGGTGGAAAACGTGCTGCGCGAGGTGGACCGCGGCGTGATCGAGGCCAGCCAGTCCATGGGCGCCAGCCTGTGGCAGGTGGTGCGTCATGTGTTGCTGCCGGAGGCCTTGCCCGGCCTGGTGGGCGCGGCGACGGTGACCACGGTGGCGCTGGTGTCTTATACCGCGATGTCCGGCGTCATCGGCGGCGGCGGGCTGGGCGATCTGGCGGTGCGCTACGGCTACCAGCGCTTCCAGACCGAGGTGATGGTGGTGACCGTGGTGTTGCTGCTGTTGCTGGTGCAGTTGATACAGAGTTTCGGCGACCGGCTGGTGCTGCGCTGTCAACGCGGCTGAGCGCTCTGCGCTGCGGCCGCATCGAAAACCCAAGAGATTTGAACCCAACATTGTGTTGAATAGAGGAAATCGCATCATGAAAAAGAATATCGCTCGCTTCGCCTTTACCGCCGTGACCGCGCTATGGGGCGCGCAAGCGCTGGCCGCCGAGCCGGTGACCGTCACCGTGGCCGCGTCGCCGGTGCCGCACGCGGAAATCCTGGAGGCTTTGAAGCCGACCCTGGCCAAGCAAGGGGTCAAGCTGGAGGTGAAGGTGTTCAACGACTACGTGCAGCCCAATCTGCAAGTGTCCGAGAAGCGCCTGGACGCCAACTTCTTCCAGCACATTCCCTACTTGGATAAATTCAACAAGGACCGCGGCACCAAGCTGGTGGTGGCCAGCAAGCCGGTGCACATCGAGCCGTTCGGCGCCTACTCCAGCAAGTTCAAGAAAGTGGCGGACCTGCCCAAGGGCGCGACCGTGGCCATTCCCAACGATCCGACCAATGCCGGCCGCGCCTTGCTGCTGTTGGACCAAGGCGGCGTGATCAAGCTGAAGGACCGCAACAATCTGTATCCGACGGTGAAGGACATCGCGGCCAACGCCAAGCAGGTGAAGATCAAGGAACTGGAAGCCGCCACGCTGCCGCGCGTGCTGCCGCAGGTGGACCTGGCGCTGATCAACGCCAACTACGCGCTGGAAGCCAAGCTCAATCCCAAGCGCGACGCGCTGTTCATCGAAACCACCTCGCCGTACGCCAACCTGCTGGTGGCGCGCGCCGACAACAAGGATAGCGCCGGCGTGAAGAAGCTGGCCGCCGCGCTGGCCAGCCCGGAAGCGCGCAAGTTCATCGAGAGCAAGTACCAGGGCGCGGTGATCCCGGCGTTCTGAACGGCAGGATGAGGAGGTGCCCGGCTGCCCGGGTTTGAACGACACAGCCCCGCCATGCGGGGCTTTGTCATGTCGGAGCGTGCCGTGCCGGCTCAGCCGGCCGCGAGATCGGCCGGTTTTTCGCCGGTCAGGAAATAGCGGATGGTCTCGCTGACGCTGCGCATCGCGTCGCCAAAGGGCAGCGGATCGGCGCCGCGGAAGAACAGGCCCTTGCTCACCTCGCCGCGGAAGGCGGCGGCCAGCTTGAGGTCGATGCAGAACTGGCCCATCTTGGCCACGCCGTCGCGCAGGCCGCAGGCGCTCAGGCAATTCAGGCTCTGGGTGCAGCGCGCCGGGTCGGCCTTGGCGTTGGCCTGCAGCTTGGCTTCGCGTTTCAGATAGCTCTTCAGGAAGGGGGTCAGCACGCCGCGCGCCGGCAGGCCGGCCACGCTCATGAATTCGGCGATGTCCTGCGGCTTGGCCTCGGCCAGCGTGCGCTTGAAATTATCGTGAGCGTCGCCCTCGCGGGTGACGGCGAAGGCGGTGCCGATCTGCACCGCCGACGCGCCGAAGTCCTGGATGCAGGTCTTCATCTTCTCGAAACTGTTGATGCCGCCGGCGACGATCAGCGGGATGCGCTCGCTCTCCAGCTGCAGGCTCTTGAAAAGCTGGCGGGTTTCGTCCAGCACCTTCTGGAAGCTGAAGCGCTCGGCGTCGAGCTCGCCGATGCTGGCCGCGCCCAGGTGGCCGCCGGCGTGCTTGGGATGCTCGATGACGATGGCGTCCGGCAGCCGGCCTTTTTTCATCCAGCGCTTGAGCACGATGCCGATGCCGCGCGCTTCGGACAGGATGGGGATCAGCGCCACCCGGGGGAAGTCGGCGGTCAGCTCGGGCAGGTCCAGCGGCAGGCCGGCGCCCATCACCACCGCATCGGCGCCGGATGCGCAGGCCTGGCGCACATAGTCCGGGTAGGAGGCCACCGCCTTCATCACATTGACCGCCACCATGCCCTGGCCCTGGGCATTGGCCAGCGCGCCGCGGATCTCGCGATCCAGCGCGATCAGATTGAGTCGGTCCAGCTCCGCCTGGCCGGCGGCGTATTGCGATTGCTCGACCAGGTCGGCGTGCAGGTGGCGCAGATCAACGCTGGCCACCGTGCCCAGCGCGCCAGCGCGGGCGACATGGCCGGCCAGGCTCTTGGCGGAGACGCCTACGCCCATGCCGCCTTGCACGATGGGGAGCAGCGCGCGGCCGCCTATCAGGAGCGGGGAATAGCGGGAGAGATTTGTGGTCATTTAGCAACGTTGCCGCGATGGGTGAAAAAACAGCTCGATGCTAAGCGCCGGCGGCTTAAGAGTCTTTGCTCTAGAGCAATAAATAAGGACTGGATTCTTTCTATTTACGAAAAAAGATCATCCACTCAAGGACTTGTTTTGCCATGAGAATGATATGAGGTAGTGCAAGCTTTTGATTTCAGTAAGGATATTCTTACAGCAAGAAATTTCAGAAATCAATAAATGACAATTGCATGTATTTGTGATTGAAAAAGGGTTGCAGTGGCTTTTTTGTGTGCGCTGCCAAAAGGTTTTTTTGCCAAGGCACTAGCACGGCATAGAACTCCATTTCCTGTCCATTTGGTCAGATTTCGCTGTGGAAACCAGCACTTACAGTGCTCCCACCGCAAGAAAAACGGACTAGGAGAGAGTAATGGCGCATTTTTTCCCCATCGGACTAGGCGATATGTTGGTCGATCGAGTGAATGGAACCAACTGGGAGATCGATTTATTGAAATTTCGCCATCTTGTTTTCCGTGAGCAACTGAACTGGGTGGCGCCTAGCGTGGATGGCCTGGACCGCGACGAGTATGACGGTTTTTCCGACAATTTGGCGGTAAGGGATACGCAGGGCGTGTTGGGCTCGGTGCGGCTGACTCATGGCACGCGGCCTTTCATGATAGAGAGAGAGTTTTCTCGTTTGCTGGCTCCCGGCGAGAGCATCAGCAAGGGCGAGAGCGCGGCAGAAATCACCCGCTTCGCCGTCGACAAGCGCGCTTCGCCGCAACGGATGCGGGAGGCCGGACGGCTGTTGTATTTGAGCCTGTTGGAGTGGTCGCTGCTGCGCGGGGTCAAGCGGATGTACTTCGTGGTGGAGCCGGTGTTCTACCGGCATATCGTGCGCATGGGTTTCCCGGTGGTGCCGGTGGGCGTGCCCATGCATCTGGATGGTGGAGTGCTGTCGATGGCGGGCTATGTCGATTGGCCGCAGGCGGAGCCGGAGTTCATTCTGGGCTTGCGCAAGGGCATCAAGGCGCCGCCGGAGCGCTCCCGCGCCTGGTACGAGTTTGAAACGCGGCATGCCGCGGCCTCGATGCCGTTCTGATTGAAAAACAAGGCGACAGCCTGTTCAAAGCCCAGCGAATCAAGGGCGAGGCAAGGCCGGTGGCAATGCGCGTTCCTGTGCTCAGCAAGCAACATTCCATGGCGCATGGCAGCCTTTGAACAGGCTTTAGCCTGTAAATCCAAAGTTGGAACGGGGGCTAAGGGCCGGTGACGACCAGGCCGGGTGGCGGCAGCAAATGCATGCCAAGCACGATGGCGTGAGTGCGGTTATTGGCGTTCAGCTTGCGGATGACGTTGGCGACGTGGAATTTCACCGTGCGCTCGCTGATGTCCAGAATGGTGGCGATTTCCCAATTGGTCTTGCCGCGGCTCATCCAGTGGAAAATGTCGTATTCGCGCTGCGACAGCGGCATGGAGCTGGGAGTGGCCGGCGGCAGATTGGCCACGCGCACCGCGGCTTGGTGCAGATGGGGCGTCAGACAATCCAGCATGGCCACCAGATTGCTGTCATGGGCGGTTTCGCTGCCGCTGAGCGAGAAAATGCAGCCCAGATTGTTGCGTTGCGACACCGCGCTGAAGCTCAGACCGTCGCCCAGGCCCACCGACGAAGCTTCCGCGATGAATTTCTTCTCGTCCTTGCCCTTGGCGCGGCTGAAGCGCTCATTCCACGCCACCGGACCCTGCCCCAGGTGGATGCGCAGAATCGGATCGCACTGCGAGTAGTTTTCCTTCATGTACTGCTCGGTCCATTCGACCGGATAGCTGACGTTCAGCACGCGTTCCAGGCGCTGGATCTGCTGTTGCTGATTGACACGTCCCAAGGCCAGGACGATGTGCTCGGAAGGCGCATGGCTGATGATGAGGTCAAGGAAAGCCCTGAGCTCGGCTTCGGTTTCGATTTGTCCGGCAAGGTGAATCCATTCCAGCAATGTCCATTGCTGACTCGCAGACAAACCGCTGGGCAGCGGCCGTGCTATCGCGGAATTTGAGATGACCATGAGCAAATCTTTCTTGATCTTGTGGTTTTACGCTGCTGGATAGTAGCCCACATGCAAAAGGCATGGGAAGCGCTAACTCCTTGTTCTGGTGCTAAGAACAGCGGCTGTTGCATTCGTCGCCGACATTATAACAAATTGCCTGTCCAAAAATCCGTAAGTGGAAATAATTATATTGATCAATGGCTTATTTGATGCTATTCGGCCCAGTCGAATCGGGAGGGAGGAGCGGGGCGCCGCGCGGGCGGCGCGTGATGAGGGCTGGGGTACTGAACCTTCTGTCAGTGTTCCCGGTAGCTGAAATGCTGGAACAACGGCGCGATTTCTTCTAACAGGGCCGGCGCCGGCCAGCCGGGAGGCGTGGCGGTCAGCGCGGAGGACGGCGGCGGACGCAGTTGTTGCCAGTGGTAGTCGCTCACGCCCTGCGCCGCCAGTCGGCGCGCCAGTTCGGCGAGCTGCGCCTCGTCGTGCCAGCGCGGATGTATGGTGCTGCGGCACTCGAATTGACTGTTGTTTTGCAACAGCAGCTGCAGCGATTGCCGCGCTTGCTCGCCGCTACGCGGCAGGCCGGTCAGCGCCGGGTAGGCGTCGAAGCCGGTCTTGATGTCCAGCCCAACCCAGTCCAGCAGCGGCAGCGCCTGTTGCAAGCGTTGCGGATAGGCGCCGCCGGTGTGCAGGCCGGTGGCGAAGCCCAGTGCCCGCGTTTGCTCCAGCAGCGCCGGCAGCGCCGGCTCCTGCAGCGGCTCGCCGCCGGAGAACACCACGCCATCGAGCAGGCCGACCCGGCTTTGCAGCCAGCGCAGAATGTCCGGCCAGCGCGCTTCGCCGTTGCCGCGTCGCAGCAGGTGCGGGTTGTGGCAATAGCCGCAGCGCCATGGGCAGCCGGACAGGAATACCACCGCGCACAGCTTGCCGGGCCAGTCGCAGCTGGAGAACGGCGTCAGCCCGCCAATGCGGGCCGAGGCGGCGTCAGTTGCCGGCGGTTTCACTGAAGCAGACCCGTTCATCGAACTCGCCGCGCTTGCCGATATTGAAGGATTGCACCGGGCGGTGATAGCCCATGACCCGGGTCCAGACTTCGCAGCGGGTGCGTTGTTCGTCGCGGAGCGGGGCGGCGTCTTGGCCGGGGATGCGGAGGGGAGGCGTCATGCGGTTTCCTTTCTTGAGGTCAGGCTTGCTGGCGAGCCAGTTGTTCGGCGTCGCAGCGCGGGCAGAATTCGTGATGGCCGGATAGATAGCCGTGCTTGGGGCAGATCGAGAAGGTCGGCGTCACCGTGATATAGGGCAGGCGGAAATTGGACAGCGCGCGCCGTACCAGCTCGCGGCAGGCCTGGGCGCTGCTGATCGCCTCGGTCATATAGAGATGCAGCACGGTGCCGCCGGTGTATTTGCGCTGCAGCTTCTCCTGGCGTTGCAGCGCTTCGAACGGATCGTCGGTGAAGCCCACCGGCAATTGGCTGGAGTTGGTGTAATACGGATGGGCGTCGCTGCCGGCCTGCAGAATGCCGGGATAGCGCTTGCGGTCTTCCTTGGCGAAGCGGTAGGTGGTGCCCTCCGCCGGGGTGGCTTCCAGGTTGTACAGGTGGCCGGTGCTTTCCTGGAATTCGACCATGCGCTGGCGAATGTGGTCCAGATAATCGCAGGCCAGTTGGTGGCCTTCGTCGCTGGCGATGTCGATGCGGTCGGCGCTGAAGTTGCGGATCATTTCATTGATGCCGTTGACGCCTATGGTGCTGAAGTGATTGCGCAGCGAGCCGAGGAAATGGCGGGTATAGGGATAGAGGCCATCGTCGATGCGCGCCTGCACTTCGGCGCGTTTTTTCTCCAGCGCGTCGCGCGACAGTTCCAGCAGGCGGTCGGTTTCTGCGATCAGCGCTGGGTAGTCACCGGCGAAGCGATGGCCCAGGCGCGCGCAATTGAGGGTGATGACGCCGACCGAGCCGGTCTGCTCGGCGCTGCCGAACAAGCCGTTGCCGCGCTTGAGCAATTCGCGCAAGTCCAGCTGCAGCCGGCAGCACATACTGCGCACCATTTGCGGCTCCAGGTCCGAATTCACGAAGTTCTGGAAATAGGGCAGGCCGTATTTGGCGGTCATTTCGAACAAGAGATCGGTGTTCTCGCCGTGCCAGTCGAAATCGCGGGTGATGTTGTAAGTGGGAATCGGGAAGGTGAAGGCGCGGCCCTTGGCGTCGCCGGCCAGCATCACTTCGATGTAGGCGCGGTTGATCATCGCCATTTCGCGCGCGCAATCGCCGTAGCGGAACGGCATTTCCTCGCCGCCTATCACCGGGATCTGCTCGGCGACATCGTCCGGGCAGGTCCAGTCGAAGGTCAGATTGGTGAACGGCGTCTGGGTACCCCAGCGGCTGGGCACATTGAGGTTGTAGATCAGTTCCTGGACGCACTGGCGCACCGCCTCATAGCTCAGACCGTCTTTTTTGACGAAGGGGGCCAGATAGGTGTCGAAGGAGCTGAAGGCTTGCGCGCCGGCCCATTCGTTTTGCAGGGTGCCGAGGAAGTTGACGATCTGGCCGCAGGCCGAGGACAGGTGGCGCGGCGCGGCGGATTCCACCTTGCCGGGAATGCCGTTGAAGCCGTTTTGCAACAGGGTGCGCAGCGACCAGCCGGCGCAGTAACCGGACAGCATGTCCAGGTCGTGGATGTGCAGATCGCCCTGGCGGTGGGCGAGCGCGACTTCCGGCGCCAGCACCCGCTCCAGCCAGTAATTGGCGGTGAGCTTGCCGGCGATGTTCAGGATCAGGCCGCCCAGGCTATAGCCCTGATTGGCGTTGGCATTGACTCGCCAATCGGCGCGGTCCAGATATTCATCGATCGCGGCGATGGCATCGACCGGAGCAGTAGGCGCGGAAGCAGTATTCATTGCTATATATAGTGATGGTTCCGAATGGGCTCCACTATAAATAGTGTTTTGTCGCTTGTGTCGCGCAGATGGCGATAACTTGATGCGGATCAAGCGTCTGGCAACTAGTAATAGTGGTTTGCTGTTTTGTCTTGCATAGATATTGTGTTTTTCCGGCAGGAGATGCTGGTGCTTGGCCGGGGGGCGTGGTTGGCGGCGGGAGGCGATCTGGGGGCTGGCGTTCAAGCGTGTAGGAAAGCTTTGTGACGCGTCATCGGCATATTGTTGCCAACTTGATGCGGTTTCATTGAGTCTGTTGCAACAAACTCATGGCATTCGGACTGAATCGGGTGCATACTTGGATTGCATAGAAAATAGTGCAATGTATTTTCAACTATGTAGTAAAAATAATATGACAAAACGCGCTACGCGGGCGGTGCAGCGGGGAAGCTGCGTGGTAGGCCTGTTTCAGGCGTGAGTTTGTCGCGAAGATGCATTCAGAACAATTTGCAAGTTCTCCTTTAATCGCCTAAGGGTTTGGTGTACCCTTTTTAAAGAGATACTACTTAATAATGTTATCAGCATTGTCAAATCCCCCCAGGCTGACTGGCATAAAAAGGGTGAGCAATGCCGAGCCTGGAACATCCCTGATATGGACACCTTAAAAGCATTGATGGTCTTCATGACCACGGCGGAAAACGGCAGTTTCTCCGACGCCGCGCGCAAGCTCGGCGTGTCGCCGGCCGCTATCAGCCAGAGTATCGCCCGCTTGGAGCAGGAGTTGGAGGTCCGCCTGTTCAACCGCACCACGCGCCAATTGACGCTGACCGAGGACGGACGCCGCTTTTACGCCCAGTGCCGCGGTCCGGTGAACAATCTGGATTCGGCGATCAACCAGCTCAAGGCCAGCCGCGACGAACCGGCCGGCCATCTGCGGGTCAGCATGCCCAATTCCTTTGGGCGGCGTTTCATCCTGCCCATCATGGGCGAGTTTTGTGAACGTTATCCCAAGGTGCGCGTGTTCTTCGGCCTGGACGATCATTTCAGCGACCTGATCGAGGACGGCTACGATGTGGGCGTGCGTTCCGGCATGATGCCGGACAGCCGCATGGTGGCGCGCAATCTGGCGCAGATGCCGCTCTACGTGGTGGCTTCGCCCGGGTACTGGGACTTGCATGGCCGTCCCAGCGCGCCGGAGGAGTTGAGCAACCACGATTGCATCAACTTCCAGTTCCCCACGTCCGGACGCTTGTTCAAATGGGAGTTCGACCGCAAGGGCGAACGCATTCCGCTGGAGGTCAACGGCACTTATACGCTGAACGAGATGGAAGCGGTGGCCGAACTGGCGCGCCTGGGCATGGGCGTGGCCCAACTGCCGGGCCACGAGGTGGTGCACCTGATCCGTTCCGGTGAACTCGAGCCGGTGCTGACCGATATGGTGTCGCTGGAGCGTTCCATATACATCTGTTTCCCGCATCGCGACCATATCGCGCCGCGTACCCGTGTGTTCGTGGACTTCGTGGTGGAGAAGCTGGCGGACCATCCTGACATCATGGCGGACCTGCCGGGGCTGGATCTCAGCGCCAAACGCAAGGCGGCGCAGAAGAACGCCGTCTGAACTTCGGATTCGGCAACAAAAAAGCCAGCGCGAGCGCTGGCTTTTTTGTTGCCGTTTTCCAACGCGGATAGCGGGGCGAGCGCTGGCGGCATCCTCCTTTCGGCTAGCTGTTGTTAATTATAATGAGCGCGTGTATTGTATTTTTATACAAATCATGAACGAAGCCGCCGCGCGCCCAATAAGCCCCGCCGCGTCCGGCTCGCCAAGGAGACTGCCATGAACGCGCCGGCCCGACTGGAACACACGAGCTCTTATTACGCCGCATCCGCCCATCCCGCGCCGATGCGCCCGCCGTTGCAGGGCGTGCAGCAAGTGGATGTCTGCGTGATAGGCGCCGGTTATACCGGCCTGTCCACCGCGCTGCACTTGGCCGAGCGCGGCTATCAGGTGGCGGTGCTGGAGGCGGCGCGGGTGGGCTGGGGCGCATCCGGACGCAACGGCGGCCAGATCGTCAACAGCTACAGCCGCGACATGGACGTGATCGAACGCCGCCACGGCAAGGCGGCGGCCACGGCGCTGGGCGCGATGGCTTTCGAGGGCGGTCGCATCATTCGCGAGCGCATTGAGCGCTACGGCATCCAGTGCGATCTGAAAACCGGCAATGTGTTCGCCGCCTTCACTCAGAAGCAGCTGGACGAACTGGCGGCCAAGAAGCGGCTGTGGGAGAGCCATGGCCATACCGGCCTGCAGTTGATCGACCGCGAGGGCATGCGCGGCATCGTGGCGTCGCAGCAATATGCCGGCGCCTTGCTCGACAACTGGGGCGGCCATCTCCATCCCTTGAACCTGGCGCTGGGCGAGGCGGCGGCGCTGGAATCGCTGGGCGGGCGGATTTTCGAGCAATCGGCGGCGCTGAAGATTCATCCCGGCGCCCGAGTGCGGGTGGAGACCGCCGGCGGCGAGATCAGCAGCCGTTTCCTGGTGGTGGCCGGCAATGCCTACCTGGGCGAACTGGTGCCGGCGCTGGCGGAAAAGAGCTTGCCCTGCGGCACCCAGGTGATCACCACCGAGCGCCTGCCGGAGGCGTTGGCCAAGAGCCTGCTGCCGGGCGATCACTGCGTGGAGGATTGCAACTTCCTGCTGGACTACTACCGGCTGACCGCTGACAACCGGCTGTTGTACGGCGGCGGCACCGTCTATGGCGCGCGCGATCCGGGCGAGGTGGAGCGCTTGATTCGTCCCAAGATGTTGAAGACTTTCCCGCAGCTGGCCGATTACAAGATCGAGTTCGGCTGGACCGGCAATTTCTCGCTGACGCTGTCTAGGCTGCCGCAGGCCGGGCGCATGGGCGACAATATCTATTATTCGCAAGGCTGCAGCGGCCATGGCGTCACCTATACCCATCTGGCCGGGCGCTTGCTGGCGGAGGCGATAGACGGCGACAGCGCGCGCTTCGACCATTTCGCCGGCCTGCCGCATTACCCCTTCCCTGGTGGGCGGGCGCTGCGGGTGCCGATGCTGACGCTGGGCGCCTGGTGGTATGGCTTGAGGGACCGCCTGGGGTGGTGAGTCATTCCTCCGGAGCGAGGCGGCGCTCGCGGCTGGCGCTGCCGGCCTCGCCCACCACGCGGTTGCGGCCGGCGTTCTTGGCCGCGTACAGATACATGTCGGCGCGGTGCAGCAGGGTTTCCGGCATATCGTCCAGAGTCTGGGTGGCCACGCCTATGCTGGTGCTCAGATGCTTCACCGCCGGCAGCTCGGTTTGCGCCAGCCGCTGACGGATATCGTCCGCCAGCGCCAGCGCGCCGGTTTGATCCGTTTCCGGACAGATCACCAGGAATTCGTCGCCGCCCCAGCGCACCACGGTGTCCAGCTGGCGCGCGCGTTTCTGCAGCAGTTGTCCGAAAGCGGCCAGCACCTGGTCGCCGGCCAAGTGGCCGTAGTTGTCGTTGACGTCCTTGAAATGGTCGATGTCCAGCAGCAGCACCGAGAACGGCCGCCGGGTGCGGTAGGAGCGCTCGGTTTCGCGGTCGAGGATGGTGTTGGCCTGGCGGCGGTTGGCCAGGCCGGTGACCGCGTCCTGGCCGGCGATGGTGTTCAGTTCCTGCAGCATGGCGTGGGATTCGCGCGCGCGGCGATAAGCGAATAGCGCCAGCGACAGCACCAGATTGACGCACAGCACCAGCGCCAGGCCCATGAGGTGACTATGGTCAGCCGGCGCGGAAGTCAGCTGAAAGCGGTCGGCCAGCCAGAAAATCAGCAGATTGGCCAGCAGCAGGATGACCAGGTCTAGTAGGATCAGCCGTGGGCTGAACAGGCGTGGCTTCATGGGGCTTGGGCCGTTTCCGATGATGGCAAGCCGCCGGGAGGCGGCTTTGCTTTGTGTTTATTCTTTTCGGATTAGCCCAAACTTGGCCCGGCCACAAGCCGCGCGCGCGCTCGGCGCTCAGGCGGCCATGAAGCGCGCCAGCGGCGTGGCGCTCCAGTCCACGCTGTCCAGCAGGTTTTTGACGATGAGTCCCAGCTCGGTATCGCCCTCGATCTGCAGTTTGCGGTGGAAGAACAGTGTGTCCGGGTCTTCCTCGCGCAGCATCATGCGGGCGAAGTCTGCCAGCGTCGCCGACAAGCGCAGATCGGCGTCGCCGTCGGCGGAGTCGGCGTGGAAGCCTTGAGCGTCGGCGCGGAAGCGCAGCGTCAGGCCGGCGTCCAGCACGCGGATGGCGAAGCGGCGGCCGGCCAGCAGTTCCATTTCCGCCGGCAGCACGCCGCGGCGCGCCAATTGGTTGAGGCTGGCCGCCAGCAGCCAGGCTGGCGGCGTGGCCGGCAGCCGGGACAGCAGCGTGGCCGCGGCGGAGGGCAGGGCGAGATCAGGAATGCGCATGCGATGCTCCTATGGCTTGATTGCCGGCCTGGCCGCGCCAGTAGCCGTCCACCAGCGCCCCGTCGGCGAACGGGCTGCTGGCCGCGTGCTGGGCGGCCGGATCGGCGCCGTCCAGCGCCTGGCGGAACAGCGCGACGATGTCGCCGGTGGCGCGGGACTGCGGGCTGATGCGTACCGCGCCGGCGCCGGCGGCGGCGAGTTCGGCCAGGTGCGGCAGCAGGCTGTGGCAGCCGGCGGACAGGGTCTGAATGCCGTTGAGGGTGAGGAAGTCCTGCTGGTCCTGAGTGCGCATGGCCAGGCCGTCCGGGTGGTCCAGGCAGCGGAACTGGCAATCGTCCTTGCTCAGATTGTAATGGCGGGCGGTGAAGCAGCGCGCCGACAGCGCCAGCGGCAGCTTGCCCCAGGCGAAGACTTCGGTGGCGATGGGCGCGCCGATTTCGGCGTAGCGGGCGAGCAGCTCGGCCAGCGTGGCGCGGTCCATTTCCACCGGCGGCACCCAGCGTTCGGCGCCCCAGCCGCGGATCAGCTTCAGGGTGTCGGCGTTGTAGATGTTCAGATGCGGGCCGGCGACGAAGGGCAGGCCGTGTTCGCGCGCCAGCTTGATCGCGCCCAGGTCGTTGGCCTCCAGCGCGATGTCGCCGTTGGCGGCCAATTGGCGCGCGCGGCGCAGGTCGGATTCGCTTTCCAGCAGCGCCTGGCAGCTGAGGGTGACTTGTTTGCCGGCGGCGCTCAGATCGCGCGCCAGCGAGATCCAGTCCTGCGGCCGCATCTGTTGGCGGCGCGAGCACACCACTTCGCCCAGGTAGATGCGGTCCAGCGGCCAGTCGGCGGCGGCGGCGTAGAAGTCCAGCAGGGTGTCGCGCGGCCAGAAGAACAGCACCGGCCCCAGCGTCAGTTGCAGATTGATGGTAGTCATAGGCGGCTTTCTGCGCGGGCGGCGTTCATTTCCATGGCCGGTTGTAGGCGCCCAGCGTTTGCTGTTGCCCTTCCGACACCTTGTCCAGCGCCTGGTGCCAGGCCGGGCGCGACTGGAAGCGCGCGCCGTCGCGGCCGGCGGCGTCCAGCGCTTCGCGCAGCGCGCGCGTCACCTGGGCCACATAGGCCGGGCTGCGCTGGCGGCCTTCCACCTTGATCGCGGCCACGCCGCTGGCGATGATCTGCGGCAGCATGTCCAGCACATTGAGGCTGGTGGGTTCTTCCAGCGCGTAATAGGTTTCGTCTCGCACTTCGAAACGGCCCTTGCACAGCGTCGGATAGCCGGCGGGCTCGTCGTCGCGGTAGCTATCGATCAGGATGTCGTTGAGGCGGGCGTTCATGCGCCGCTCACCGGGCTCCCAGCGCACGAATTTGGCTGGCGAGCACACGCCGTGGGTATTCGGCGATTCGCCGGTGGCGTAGCTGGACAGCTGGCAGCGGCCTTCCACCATCACGCACAGGCTGCCGAAGCCGAATACTTCGATCTCGACATCGGTGTGCTCGATCACATGGCGCACCTGGTCCAGCGTCAGCACCCGCGGCAACACCGCGCGGCGGATGCCGAACATGTCGCGCGCCAGATTGATGGCTTCGTAATTGGTGGCCGAGCTTTGCACCGACATGTGCAGGCGCAGCTGCGGATGGCGTTCGGCGGCGTAGGCCATCAGGCCCAGATCGGCCAGGATCAGCGCGTCGGCGCCCAGCGCCGCGCCCTGGTCCACCGCCGCGCGCCAGCGGCTGGAGTCGCCGCCCTGGGCGAAGGTGTTGATCGCCAGCAGCACTTTGCGGTTGTGGCGATGCGCATAGGCGATGCCTTCGCGCGCGCTGGCGTCGTCGAAGTTCAGCCCGGCGAAATTGCGGGCGTTGGTCTGGTTTTTCAGGCCCAGATAAACGGTGTCGGCACCGTTATCCACCGCGGCCTTCAGCGCCGGCAGGCTGCCTGCGGGGCAGACTAGCTCGGGCAGGGATGTATGCAGAGCCATCTTGGTCGGTCCGGTTCAAAACCCGCCGACAATAACAAGCCCCGCGTCGCGGGGCCTTGTTCTGGGTCAAGCGCGGGCGGAGGGCTCGGCGTTTGTTTGCGAGCTGGGGCGTTGCGCCTCGCGACACGCGCTTGATCGTAGCCGGCTTGCTAGAAGAACGGCACCACCATCTTGGTCTTGGCCACCAGCAGGATGTAGAGCACCGTCGCCAGCGCGCAGATGAAGGCGATCAAGCGGGTCTGCTTGGTTTTGCCGCGGCGCAGCGCGATGGTGCCGAGCACGATGTACAGCACCAGGCCGGCGAGCTTGGCCAGCAGCCAGGGACTTTGCAGAACCGGCCAGCCGCCCATCACCACCAGCGCGATGGCACAGCCCAGCAGCAGGGTGTCGATCACGTGCGGCAGGATGCGCAGCGGCTTCAGCGCCAGGATGTGCTGTTTGCCGCTCAGCATCAGGCCGCCGCGCGCGGCGAACAGCAGAATCGACAGATAGGCGAAACCCATATGGGCGTGTTTGACGATCAGATAAGGGTACATGGGTATCCCAAGTTAATTGGTTGGACGGCGCTTAACGGTAGCGTGCCCATAATACCCGCGCCGCGCCCGCTTGCGGGTTCGGCGTGCCGCCGCCTTCGCCCGGCAAACCGTTCTGACCGCTGATGTCGATCACGGTTTCCGCGCCCAGGCTGTTCAGCGGCCGAGAGGGTGGTGGACTGCCGGGCGGCCGGCTTTGCAGCGCGGCGCTGACCGGTCCGAAGATATGGGTGCTGCCGGCGGTGTCCAGGGTGTCGCCGGCCAGCACCGCGCCATGGATGCGATTGCTGGCGCCCAGCTTGATTTTGCCGCCGCTGAAGGCCTGGGCCGCGTCGTAGCCGCCGGCCAGCAGCGCGATCCCCAGCAGCGGCGATTCGCGCAACGCATTGCGGTCCACGCTGCAGTGGTTCAGCGGGTAGGCGTCCGGAAAGTCCGGACTGCGGCACACACGCGCCGCGCCGGCCTGGCGCAGGCTCCACAGTTCGACATTGCTGCTGGTTTCGATATGGCCGGTGGCGAGGATGGCGTTGTCCAGCCTGCCGTACAGGGACAGATTGCCTTCGAACAGCACCACGCCGGGCAGCATGCCCTGCGGCGGCTTGAGTTTCAGCAGCCACTGTTGCGCATTGCTGCCACCCAGACAGCTTTCCGCGTCGCTTTCGCACAGGCGCAAGACCGGCTGGCCGGAGACCGGCGCGCAGCGCTTGCCATCCGGCTGCAGCGCCGGACACAGATCGTTGCGCTGCCAGTCATCGGCGCGCTGCCGGCCCAGCCGGTAGACCGCGCCGTCCGGCACGCCGGCCATATGCTGCAGCCTGATCCGGATGCGCTGCAGCGCGTCGGCGGAGCGGTCGGCCGGGTCCCAGTAAATGATGAGATTGGCCGCGTCTCGGTAATCGTTGGCGTTGATGCGGGTGGCGCCGAGGCGGAATTCCGGCACCGGCTCCAGCGGCACTTTCAGCCCGGCCTGGTGGCGCACCCGCACCGTGCCCGGCGGCGGTTGGCGCGGCTGGCCGGTGGCGTCGAAAATCTGCGCGCCGTTGTGGCTGAAGGCGCCGCCGATGATACCGTCGTCGATATTGGCGTTGCCGCGGCTGTCGAGCTGGCCCTGGGCGCGCAGCGCGTTCAGGCGGTTGCTGCTGCTGGTGCGCACATCGCCCTGGCTCAGTAATTGCGCGGAAATGGCGACGTTGGCGGCCAGGGTTACATCGCCGATGGCGGCCAACCGGCCCACCCGCTCACCGCTGCTGCTGACCGCGCCATTGGCGGCGGCGGTTTCCACATCGCTGCCGCTGCCCATGGTGATGTTGCCGCGCGCTTTCAACGTCAGGAACTGACCGCTGTTGACGCGGATGTCGCCATTGCTCCACAGGCTGAGCGGGGCCTGACCGTCTTCGCGCGCCGGGTTGCCCTGGAACAGGATGTCGCCGGTGGCCTGGATCGCGCTGACGCCGATCAGGCTGCCGCTGGTGTCCACCGCGCCTTCCACTTGCAATAACGCGTCCTTGGCGCCGGTGACGCGGATATTGCCGCTGGTGGACAGGCCGCCGCGGATCTGCGCCGCCGCGTTGGCGCTGGGGGGTACGGGCGCGCCGCCCAGTTGATAGACCACTTCCAGCGTGACACTGGCGTCGTCGCTGCGCGCGGTGATCCACGCGGAAACCTTATCGTCTTTGACCACGGCGCCGGCGGCGCGCGGGGCCGGCAGCAGTTTGATCCGGAGCGCGTCGGCCAGCGCGCGGCTTGCCACCGGCAAGCTGGCGCGGTCCAGGTTGAGCTCGGCGCCGTCGTGCTCCAGCGCATCGATCTGCTGTGGCGTCAGCGCCGACAAGTATTGCCGCACCAGCTCCACGCCGGTCCAGGCGCGCCACTGCGCCTCGCTATTGCCGCGCAGCGAGCGGGTCAGTTCCTGCTGGCCGCGCAGATGGTGCATGCCGCCCAGCGCCAGCGCGGTCAGGGCCATGCCGGTGAGCAGCACCATCAGCACCGCGGCGACGCCGCGCTGGCGGCTCGGGAGGGAGGTAGGCTTCATGTCGGGTCCGCCAGATTGGTCAGGCAACTGGCGAAGCTGCGGATTTCGTCCCGTTGCGTGTCGCGGTAATTGAGCAGTAGCAGGGGATAGGTCTGGCTGGCCGTGGCGGCGGCGTAGGGCCAGCAGGACTGGGTCAGCCGCAGTTCCAGGCTGAGCCGGCGCCGCGCCGGCAGCGGACCGCTCAAGGCGCGCGCGCGCCACTGCGACGCTTGCGCCAGCGTGTCGTCCAGATTGGCGCAGGCGTCGGCCTGCAGCAGGTAGAGCGTGCTGGCCTGGCCGGCCGCGCCTAGGCTGGCCACGCCGCGGCAGGCGTAAGCATTGGCGTCCAGGCTGGGACGGTAGCGCCATGCCGCCGCATTGGCGGTGCCGGAGGCGGTCGGCGCGACGCTGAGCGCGGTGACCGTGCCGTCGGCGTCCACGCGCAAATCGCTGAGCGACAGCAGCTGCAGGTTTTGTCCACGGCCGCCGGCGGCGCCGAAGCCGGCTTCCTGCGCCTGCTGCTGCACGCTGAGCAAGGCCGCCATCAGTTGGCCGTCCTGCTGCGCCAGGCTGGCGCTGCCTTGCTCCGGATGGAACAGGCTGCGCGCGGTCTGGCGATACAGCGTCAGCATCGCCAGCGTGGTGATCAAGGCCAGCAGCATGCCGATCAGCAGCTCCAGCAGAGTGAAACCGGCGGCGCGCTTATTCATGATTGCTCAGGGAGAGAGGGGCGGAGGCCGCATCGCGCACGCTCAGGGTCTGGCCGCGCAGCCTGGCGTTGGCGGCGATCTCGGCGCCGCCGTTCTGCGGCTGCCCGCGCAGCGTCACCGCTGGCACGGTGTTGCAGTTCAGACGGGCGGTGGCGGCGACGCCGCTGGCCAGTTGCCAGTCGCCGGCGCTGTCGCAGGGCAGCGTGCCTTGCTGCAACTGCTCCCGCGCCTTGCTCAAGGCCAGCGCATGTTGTTGCAGCTGTTGTTGGCTGCCCAGGCTGCGCGCGTTGACGAAGACGATGCCGAGGCCGGTCAGCATCAGCAGCAGCATGGCGATCAGGCTTTCCAGCAGGCTGATGCCGGTTTGAGCCTTATAAGTCACCGCTGAGCTCCTGTTGGGTGCCGCGAATGCAATACGCGAGCCGCGTGCCGCAATCGACACCGGCCGCCTGGATCGGCAGCGGCTGGCCCCGGTTGTCCAGCGCCAGGCATTGCGCGGCGGGCGCTGCCTGGCAGTGCTTGGCCAGTGTCACCGGCCGCGGCGTGACGCCGCGCCAGATGGCGGCGCCCTGGCAGTGCGCGCCCTGAGTGCCGCTGGCCGGCGTGCCGGCGAACACGCACAGCTGGCCTTCCGCGCTGGCCATCAGCACCGCGGCGGCTTGTTCCGGCGGGGCTGCTTGCGGATTGCTCAGCGCCGCGGCCTGGGTCTGGGCATAGGCGCGGGCCAGTTGGCTGCGGCCCAGCGCCAGCTTGTGCGCGTCGCTCCAGCCCTGGGCCAGCGGCACGCTGAGCAGGGCCAGCAGGGCGATCAGGGCCAGGGCCGCGCACAGTTCCATCAGCGTCAGCCCGCTTTGGCGACGCGGCGGGCTCACCATTGGGTTTGACATGCGGCGCTGCTGGTATTGGCGCTGTGGTCGGCGCCGTTGAGCTGCAGCACGCAACCGGACAGCTGGGCGCTGACGCCGCTGGCGGTGAGCAGGAAGGACGCGCCCTGCGGCTGGTAGCGGTAGCTGAATTCCGCTTGCGCCGGCTGCCAGCTGGCATTGCCCAGCGCGGAGCGGATGGCGCTGGCGTTGTCGGCGCTGGCCGCGGGATAGCTCAGATGCAGCAGTTTGTGGTTTTCCAGCGCCAGGCTCAGCGCCATCAGGTCGCTTTTGGCGGTATTGGCCTTGGCCGCCTGCACATGGCGTTGGTAGGAGGGCACCGCCACCAAGAGCAGGATGCCGACGATGGCGGCCACCACCATCATCTCGATCAGGGTGAAGCCGGATTGGCGTTGCGGCCGGGCGGGTGAGCTCACGACAAAGCCTTGACAGGTAAATGTCATATTTTAGCGTTATTGGATTTATATTGGTATTGATTGGCATCAATATGCCATTAGTATTCCTGGCGAAGAAACAAAGCGGCGCGGCCATCGGCTTGACGCGGCAGGATCTGCCGCGCGGCGTTGGCCGCCGCCGGCCGGCCACGGATGCTACACTTGGGCTGATTTCACCACCACCGATTTTTCGCATGCTGCTTCTTTACCAGTCCAACCGCTTGGAGCAACTGGGTCAGTTGTTTTGCGGCATGAGCCAGAGCCTGCCGCTGTCGGACCCGTTCGCGCCGGAAACCGTGATCGTGCAAAGTCGCGGCATGGGGCGTTGGATCACGTTGGATCTGGCGCGCAGCAATGGCGTCGCCGCCAATCTGGACTTTGTGCTGCCGGCCGCTTTCGCCTGGCGGCTGATGCAGCGGGTGATGCCGGAATTGCCGCGCAAATCCTCGTTCGCGCCGGAAGTGCTGAGCTGGCGGCTGATGGAACTGCTGCCGACCTTGCAGGGCGAGCCTTTTCTCGCCTTGTTGCGCTATCTGGAGGGCGGCGAGGCGGCCTGCTTCGAGCTGGCCGGCAAGGTGGCGGACATCTTTGACCAATACCTGGTGTTCCGGCCGGACTGGATCCGCGCCTGGGAGGCGGGCCAACTGCTGGGCCTGGGCGATGATGAAGCCTGGCAGGCCGCGCTGTGGCGCCGTTTGGCTGGCAGCGACCCCAGCCGCCACCGCGTGCGCATGCTGGATGAGTTCTTCGCCGAACTCACGTCCGAGCATCTGCCGGAACGGGTGACGCTGTTCGGCATCGCCAGCCTGGCGCCGATGTATCTGGCCCTGGTCAAGCGCCTGGCCCAGCTCACCGATGTCTGCCTGTTCACCCTCAACCCCTGCGAAGCGTACTGGGGCGACATCGTCGATGCGCGTCGCAAGCTCAAGCTGCAGCAGAAGGGAGATTTGTTCGCCACCGAGGGCCATCCCTTGCTGGCCTCGCTGGGCAAGCAGGGCCGTGATTTCTTCGAACTGATCGCGGAGGACAGCGAGCTGGACGCGCGGCCGCTGTTCGCCGCGCCGAACGGAGACAGCCTGCTGGCGCGGCTGCAGCGCGACATCCTGCAGTTGAACGATCCCAAGGACGCGCCGCGGCCGCTGGCGCCCGGCGACGACTCGGTGCAGATCCACGCCGCTCACGGTCCGATGCGCGAGCTTGAGATACTGAAGGACCGGTTGTTGGCGATGTTCCGCGACGAGCCGGGCCTGAGCCCCGCCGACGTGGCGGTGCTGACTCCAGACATCAATGGCTACGCGCCCTATATCGACGCCGTGTTCGGCGCCCGCGCGCATGAGGACGCCGCGCCGGACATCCCCTACAGCATCGCCGACCGCCGCATCGTGCGCGAGGAGCCGCTGCTGGCCAGTTATGCCGCGCTGCTGGATCTGGCGGACTCCCGCTTCACCGCCGACCAGGTGCTGGCGCTGCTGGATGCGCCGGCCTTGCTGCGCCGTTTCGGCCTGGGCGATGCCGATGTGCCCTTCATCCAGCAATGGGTGCGGGAATCCGGCATCCGCTGGGGTCGCGACGCCGCGCACAAGGCGGCGCTGGGCCTGCCGGCCGATCCGTTGTTTACTTGGCGCTGGGGCCTGGACCGACTATTGCTGGGCGCGGTGCTGCCGCCGGCGCTGGCCGGCGACGACAGCGGCCTGTTCGCCGGCTTGCTGCCGCATGGCAGCGCCCAGGGCCAGTTGGCGGAGGCGCTGGGACGCTTCTCCGCCTGCTATCGCGAGCTGGAGCGCGTGGCCGAGGAATGGGCGCGGCCGGCGAGCCCGGCGCAGTGGGCTGAGCGTTTGCAGCAAGCTTGCGAGCGCCTGTTCGACGCCGACGCCGACGAGGAGAACGCGTTGGAGACGCTGCGCGCGGCCTTGGCGGAACTGGCGACGGACACTGAGCTGGCCGGTTTTGAACAGGCGCTGGGCCTGCCGGTGGTGCGTGATTGGCTGAAGCGCAAGCTGACCCAGTCCTCGCCGCTGGGCTTTCTCTCCGGCGGCGTTACCTTCTGCGCGATGGTGCCGATGCGTTCCATCCCTTTCCGGGTACTGTGCCTGATAGGCATGAACGACGGGGCCTATCCGCGCGACGAGCGCCCGGTCAGCTTCGACCTGGTGGCGCGCCATCCGCGCCGCGGCGATCGTTCGCGCCGTTTCGACGACCGTTATCTATTCCTGGAAGCGATTCTGTCGGCGCGGGAAAAACTGTATCTGTCCTATGTCGGCCAGTCCGCCCGCAGCGGCGAGCCGCTGCCGCCGTCGCCGCTGATCGCCGAACTGCTGGATTGTTTCTCCTCCATGTGCGGGCAGGATCTGGCGCGGGAACTGACGGTGCGCCATCCGCTGCAGCCGTTCTCGCCCGCCGCTTACGATGGCGTGGACCCGCGGCTGGCCAGTTTCGAGCCCACTTTCGCCGCCGCGCTGGCTCAGCCCTTGACCGCGCCGCGCCCCTTCGCCGGCGAGCTGCCGACGGCGGCGTTCAGCGGTGTGGTCAATTTGCATGATTTCATCCGCTTCTGGCGCAACCCGGTGCGCGCCTGGCTGGCGGACCGGCTGGCGATACGGCTGTTCGGTGGCGAAGATGAATTGCCGGTGCGCGAGCCGTTCGCGCTGGATGGCGACGCCAGCCGCGCGGTGCGCGCGCAATTGGTGGAAGCAATGCTGCACCGTCGTCCGCAAGCGCCGGTGCGCGAGCGCGTCGCCGCCGCCGGCCTGCTGCCGCCGGCGGCGCTGGGCCAGGCCTGGCTGGTGGAGGAGGCGCGCTCCAGCGTCAGGCTGGCGGCGCGACTGCCGGCCGCATTGACCGAGGACACGCTGCCGCCGCAGCCGCTGCATCTGAGCATAGGCGGCTGCACCGTGGTGGGCGAGTTGACCGGCTTGCGGCCGGAGGGGCAGCTCAGCTTCGTCGTTGGCAAGATCAATGCCGCCCAGCGCGTGGCGCTGTGGCTCAGCCACCTGCTGCTGTGCGCGGCGCGGCCGGCGGGCGTGGCCTGCCGTACCGCCTGCTATGACGACGCCGGCGGCTTGCAACTGGAAGACGAGCCGGACGCGCTGGCCTTGCTGGAGCCGTGGCTGGCGCGCTGGCGCCAGGGCCAGGATCAGCCGCTGCCCTGGTTCGGCCGTACCGGCTGGGCCTATGCCGAGGCGCTGGCGGCGGAGCCGGAGCGGCGCGACAAGGCGATGCTGAAAGCGCTGGAAAAATGGGAGCCGGGCTTTGTCCGCGAGGGCAGCGTGGCGCAGAAGGACGAGGCGGCGATCGCGCTGGCCTTTCGCAATCAAGCGCCGCTGCAAGACCCGCTGTTCGCGCAATTGGCCGAAACCCTGCTGCTGCCGCTGGCGGAACGGCTGCTCGACGCCGACGGCTAGCCGCGGCAGGACTTCTTGGCGTTCTCCATGCGCTGGTCCAAGGCCTTGTCTATGGCCTTGCCGCGCGGACCGTGCTGTTCGCCGCGGCTCATCTCGGCCATCATGCCGTCGTAATCGGCCTGCGGCACCTGATCCCAGTATTTCTTGCTGACGCAGCCGCAATACGCCGGCTGCTTGCTCTTGTCCTTGGGCGCGTAAGGGTCCATTCCTTTTTGCGACATCATGCCGGCCTTTGCACGCAGGCTTGGGTGTTGGCTGCCAGCATCTGGCTGGGCACATTGGCGGCGACGGCGCCGCCGCACAAGGTGGCCAGCAGCGCGCCGATCAGGCGGTTTTGCATGGGGAATCCTTTGTCGAAATGAGGGTGCGGCTGAACGAAAGGGATGAATGCATGTTTTTGTGCGCGCCACTATGCCATGAGGAAGCGGACGCAGGCAATGAGAGCGCGCTACTCCGGAAACGGCGCGTCGAAGTGCCGCTGGTAGAGTTCGGCGATGGTGCCGTCCTGCTTCATGCCGCGCAGCGCCTGCTCGAAAGCCGTTACCACTGATGCCGGCACGCCGGCCTTGCTGAAGGCGAAATAGGCTTCGCCGACGCGCCAGACCGGCGGCAGCGGCAGGATGGCGGGTTCGCCGGGCTGGGCGAGCAGGGCGGCTCGCATCGCCGCGGAATTGGCCAGCAGCAGGTCGATGCGCTTGGCGCGCAGTTTCTGAATATTCGTGCTCAGCGTGGGAGCCTGATCCAGCGTCACCGTGGCCGGCGGATGTTGCAGCCAGGCGTCGAGCTCGCCGCCGAAGCTGTCGCCGCGATTGATGCCCAGCGTGAGCGCGCCGAGCTTGGCCAGGTCCTCGGGTCGGTGTACCGGCCAGCGCGCCTGTTGTTCGCGCAGCGCCCACAGCCGCACCGTGGCCGGGTTGTAGGCCGGAACGAATAGCGCGTATCGCTCGCGTTCCGGTGTCTTCAGCGCTCCCATCGCCACATCGACCAGGCCGGTTCTCAAGCGCAGCAAGGTGCGCGGCCATGGCATTTGCTGATAGTGCAGTTGGCAGCCGGCGCGGCGCGCGGCTTCGTTCAGCACCGCCACCGAATACCCCTCCAGTTGCTGGCGCGCGGACAGGTAATGATAGGGAGGCCAGTTGTCCCAGCCGACGCTGAGCGCTCGGGCGCAAGGCTCGGC
Organism: Chromobacterium sp. LK1; assembly: GCF_001043555.1. Lineage (NCBI taxonomy): Bacteria > Pseudomonadati > Pseudomonadota > Betaproteobacteria > Neisseriales > Chromobacteriaceae > Chromobacterium > Chromobacterium sp. LK1. Next base: position 88,669 of record NZ_LDUI01000008.1, read on the forward strand.
GGCCAAGGCGGGCGTGGCGAGGCAGAGCGCGGCGCCGCAGGCCAGGAGCCGGAGGGCGCGGGCAAGTGCTGGAGGCAAGCTGCGCATGAAGGGCTCCCGGGTCGCGATGCTTCACTATAGGCGGGCAGGAGCTCGCCCCGGGCGGCTTCAGCGTTTGAACAGGCCGGGCAGATAGCCGACGACCAGCGGCGTTTTCTCATAACTGGCGCCGCTGCCGCGCTGACCGGCGACGACGGCGCCGGCGGCGTCGACCGACAGGCCGTACTTGGGATTGGGGTTGCACATATTGTCGTCGCCGCGGCTGTCCAGCACGCTGCGCTGCTTGGCGATGCAATGGCGCAGCAATTGCGGTCGCCAGAGCCGGGTGCTGCGCTGAGCGGCGGCGATATAGGCAGCGCGGTCCAGCGCGCCGCTGCGATATTGTTGCGCCAGCAGGCCGTAATCGTCGGCCAGGGCCGACAGCACCTTGAGCTGTTCGCCCAGCGCTTGCAGCTCGGCCGCGTTGAGGTCTTCCTTGCGCGCCATGCACAGGCCGCGCCCGAGGGCACTCTTGCCGGGTTTCCACGGTGAGCACTCCAGCAAGCGGGTCTGCTCGATCTGCCAGGTGTGGATTTCTCCTTTGTCATTCAGCGGCACCCAATCCAGCATATCGGCTTTGAGCTGTGCCAATTCGGCGTCCAGATAGGCGGCGCTCAATTTCTTGGGGTCGGGTTGGACGGGGGCGGTCTGGCAGGCGCTGAGCAAGACGCTGCCCAACAAGGCGGCGAACAGGGGGCGGGTCAATGGCATGGATGCAATCCGGCGGGTCATAGAGAATGAGCGCGATTATGCCATCGAGGATGCGGGAGTCTGAAACGGGATGAAGACGCCGGGCGGCGCGGAAACGAAAAAAGGTCAGATTGCTCTGACCTTTTTTCATATTGGTGGCGAATCAGGGACTCGAACCCCGGACCTGCGGATTATGATTCCGTCGCTCTAACCGACTGAGCTAATTCGCCGTGAAGACTTGTCGAAAACAATTCTTTGCAAACTGTGGTGGCGAATCAGGGACTCGAACCCCGGACCTGCGGATTATGATTCCGTCGCTCTAACCGACTGAGCTAATTCGCCACGTTTTTCGATGCACGAGTGCACCGAGACGCGAAATATACGCAGCCGAAAGCCGGCTGTCAACAAGATTCTCGCGGTGCTTAGCTTACAAGGTATAGCAGCGATCGCCGCGCAGGAAACCGCTCCAGTCTATGCTGACGTTTTTGCCAAAGCCTATGGCCTTGAACAACTCGCCCATTTCCGACGGCGACAGCAGCTTCTGCACCGCGGCGGCGTGCGGCAGATAGCCGGCGGCATCCGCCGGGTCCAGTTGTTCCAGCAATTGAGTGATGCCGGCGTTGATCAGGAACTGGGCCTGGGTGGTGTAGCCGATCAAGTCCAGGCCGGCGTCTATGCCGGCCTGGGCCATCGCGCTGAAATCGACGTGGCAGGTCAGGTCCATCAGGCCGGGCAGGAAGAAGGGATCGTCCACGGTGTGGTGGCGGTAATGACCGATCAGCGTGCCCATATGGCGCTGCGGGTGATAGTACTCGGCGGCGGGGAAGCCGTAGTCCAGCAGCAGGATGGCGCCGCGCTCCAGCTTTTGCGCCAGGGTATGAAGGAAGCCGATATTGGCCGGGCTGATTTCGGAAACATAGTCGTCGTGCCGCGGCTGGATGGCCCGGGCCAGTTGCAGCAGCTGCGGATCCTGGATGGGACGGTCTTCCCAGACGAAGCGCTCGCCGTCCAGCGCCACGCCGCGCTGTTGCGCCTCGGGGCTCCAGCGGATCAGCTCGCAGGGCATGGCGTCCAGCACTTCATTGCCGATGATCACGCCGTCCAGCCGCTCCGGCAGCTGGCTCAGCCACTGCACGCGATCGGCCAGCTGCGGCAGCGCCTGGCGGATATTGTGTTGCTGGCGCTCGATCAGGTCCGGCGACAGATCGACGATGCAATAGCGTTCCGGCAGCGCGTCGAGCGCTTGCAATTCGCCGAGGATGTCGATCGCCAGCTTGCCGGTGCCGGCGCCGAATTCATAGACCACATTGGCGGTTTGCGGCAGCAGCTCCGCCAACTGGCGCGCCAGCGCGCGGCCGAACAGCGCGCTCATTTCCGGCGCGGTGGTGAAGTCGCCGGCCGCGCCAAGCTTGTGGCTGCCGGCGGCGTAGTAGCCGAGGCCGGGCGCGTACAGCGCCAGTTCCATGTAGCGGGAGAACGGTATCCAGCCGCCGCGTTGGCGGATTTCTGCCTGGATGGCGTGGACTAGGCTTTGGCTGGTGGCCAGCGCGTCGGCGCTGGCGGCGGGTAAGGTGGTCATGGCGGTCATCCTGCTACAATGTGGCGCGATTGTGGTGGAAACTGGCGGACAGGAGAAGAGGGTGGGCCTATTTTACCGTTTGATGGCGGCTGGCGCGGGCGGCTTGCTGGTCGCCCAGGCTTTGGCGGCGCCGCCGCAGTGGGTGGTGTCGAAACCGTTTCCGGACAATCCTTTGCAAGTGGCCAGCCTGGACGGCGAGGCGACGGTGGGGCGCAGCCGTTTCCCGGCGCGGCTGGAATTGGCCTGCCGCGCGGATAGTCCGCCCTTGCGGCTGTCGCTGCATCTGTCCGATCAACTGGGCGGTTGGGACGCGCGCCCGTTCGAGGGGCCGGGTGGCCTGGGCGAGCGTCGCAAGCTCAAGCTGAACATGACGGGCTTGCGCCGCGGCGTGGACAGCCATTTCGCCGGCTGGTACGAGGCGAGCGGCCGCTTCGTGTTCGAGTGGTCGTCTCGGGGCGAATTCTTCGCCTGGCAGTCCGCCACGCACAAGGAACTGCTGGTGACGATAGACGGCGCCAGCCGCAAGCACGGCAAGCTGGTGGCGCGTTTCGCCTTGCCGCTGTCCAACCAGGCGGCCTTGGCGGTGGCCCAGCCGTGCATGGGCAAGAAATAGAGATTGCGGCTGGCGTCATCGCGGCGCAACGCGTGTGTGGGAGCCTGCGGCGGCGGGCGGAGAGTCAGAGGAGCGGAAATGGTGGAGCGGGAGATAAGCGGCGAGCAGCGAGTGGTATTGATCAGCGGCGCGGCGCGGCGGGTAGGCGCGGGCATCGCTCGCCATTTGCACGCGCGCGGGGTCCGGCTGGTGCTGCATTATCGCGGTTCGCGCGCGGCGGCGGAGGCCTTGGCGGCGGAGTTGAACGCGGCGCGGCCGGATTCGGCGCGGCTGGCGCAGGCGGACTTGCTGGACACGGCGGCCTTGCCGGCACTGGCTGCGCAGGCGGTGGCGGCTTTCGGCCGGCTGGACGGCCTGGTCAACAACGCGTCCAGCTTCTTTCCCACCGAGCTGGGCCGGATCGACGAGGCGGCCTGGCATGACTTGATGGGCAGCAATCTGAAGGCGCCGCTATTCCTGGCGCAGGCGTTGGCGCCGGAATTGAGCCGGCGGCGCGGCGCCATCGTCGGCATTTCCGACATCCACGTGGATAGGCCGATGGCGCGCCATGTGGTGTACAACCTGGCCAAGGCCGGCCACGCGCAGCTGATCCGCAGCCTGGCGATAGAGCTGGCGCCGGCGGTGCGGGTCAATGGCGTGGCGCCGGGCGTGAACCTGTGGCCGGAAGACGAACTCTCCTTCGACGCCGCGGCGCGTCAGGCGATAGAGGCCAGCATTCCCTTGCGCCGCGCCGGGGTGCCGGAGGACATCGCCCAGGCGGTGGCTTTCCTGCTGCTGGACGCCGGCTATGTGACCGGCCAGATTCTGGCGGTGGATGGCGGCCGCAGCGTGGTGCTGTAGACACGGAAGGGGCGGCTGCGCGCGGCTCTTGTTCGCCGGCGTGGATTTCGTCGCGGAAAAAAAGTAAAATCGCCTGTTTTTCAATTTCTTAGCCGTACTCCATGTCCGAAGCAAGCAGCGTCCTCGACGACAAGGCCAAAAAGGCCGTGTTTGAAGGCAATAAACTGGCCAAGCGCCTGCGCCACCATGTGGGTGACGCCATCAATGACTTCAATATGATAGAAGAGGGCGACCGCGTGATGGTCTGCCTATCCGGCGGCAAGGACAGCTATACCTTGCTGGACATCCTGCGCGGCCTGCAGAAGTCCGCGCCTATCGATTTCTCCATCGTGGCGGTCAATCTGGACCAGAAGCAGCCGGGCTTTCCTGAGCATGTGTTGCCGGAATACCTGGATTCCATCGGCGTGGAGTACCGCATCGTCGAGGAAGACACCTATTCCATCGTCAAGCGGCTGGTGCCGGAAGGCAAGACTACTTGCAGTCTGTGTTCGCGGCTGCGTCGCGGCATTCTTTATCGCGTGGCCGATGAGCTGGGCGCGACCAAGATCGCGCTGGGCCACCACCGCGACGATATCCTGCACACCCTGTTCCTGAATATGTTCTACGGCGGCAAGCTGAAATCGATGCCGCCCAAGCTGGTGTCCGATGACGGCCGTCACATGGTGATCCGCCCGCTGGCCTATTGCCGCGAGAAGGACATCGAACGCTACGCCGCGCTGCGCGAATTCCCCATCATCCCGTGCAATCTGTGCGGCTCGCAGCCCAATCTGCAGCGTCAGGTGGTCAAGGAAATGGTCAACGATTGGGATCGCCGCTTCCCCGGCCGGCTGGAGAGCATGTTCCGCGCCTTGCAGAACGTGGTGCCGTCCCACCTGGCCGATACCGGGCTGTTCGATTTCGCCGGTCTGAAGACCGGCGACGCGCCGTTCGAGGGCGGCGACACCGCTTTCGACAAGGAAGAATTCCGCGATCCGCCGCCGCCGCAGGACGACGAGACCGAGGCCGCGCCGAAGAAGCGCACCATCAGCATTCTGGATTCGCGCAAGCCGGCGGACGAGGGGTCGGGCTGTGGCGCGTAGGGCCTTGCATCCGTTCCGCCGCCGCGTGCGCGCCGCAGTGGAGGAAATGCCGGAGGTGGAGATCTCGGAAGAGGGCAATATCCGTTCGCTGCATCTGGGCTCGGAAACGATACAGAGCTCGATGGACCTGGATGAGCCGGCCGATCTGGTGCTCAGCTATAGTCGGGCGATGATGGGCTTTCTGCTGTGGAACGACGCGCCGCAGCACATCCTGCAGATCGGCCTGGGCGGCGGCTCCTTCGCCCGTTTCATCGATGAATACCTGCCGGACGCGGTCAGCGTCGCGGTGGACATCAATCCGCAGGTGATCGCGGTGGCGCGCGCCTTTTTCCAGCTGCCGGAGGAGGGCGATTTCTTCGAGATCGTCGAAGCCGACGGCGCCGATTACGTGAAGATTTTCCGTGGCTCCACCGACGCCATCCTGGTGGATGGTTTCGATGGCCTGCAGATCGTCGACGCTCTGACCACCGAGGATTTCTTCGAGGACTGCAAGCGCGCGCTCAGCCCCAAGGGGGTGTTCGTCACCAACTGGTGGAGCGGGGACAAACGCTATCAGTCCTTCATCGAGCGGCTGTTGAACGTGTTCGAGGGCCGGGTGCTGGAACTGCCGGCGGCCAGTCACGGCAATGTGGCGGTGATGGCTTTCCGTCAGAGCCCGACGCTGACGCAGTGGGAGGCCTTGAAGAAACGCGCCGATGAGCTGGAGGGCCGCTTTGGCCTGGAATTCGTCGATTTCGTCAGCCGTTTGAAAATGACCAACCAGCACACTGCGGGGCATTTACTGGTCTGAAGCGGCGCGTCAACGTACATTTGCTTACCCAATGACGCGCGGGAAGAGGCGTATAATGCCGGCATTGTAGCCATGCCGGCTTGAGGCGGATGGCGCGCTGCGCGAAACGAGTCCGGATAAGCGGATTCTGAGGCAGATCAGTACGGACAGAAACGGAAGGCGGCAAGCTGGCTTGCCGTTGCATGAACTTTATGGCGGTGGACCGGACAGTTTAGGACAGGCGCGGCGCGGGCGGTTTCGCTTCCGCGCCGCTTGTCGTCAATGTCGGGTCCGCCGCTATCGTATTTACATACTGTTGGGACTTACACCGTGATCAAGCAGCAATTGCTCAATCGGATTGCAGATAAATCCGCCGTCATCGGCATCGTTGGCCTGGGCTATGTCGGCCTGCCTCTGATGCTGCGCTTCGCCGAAGTCGGTTACAAAGTACTGGGCTTCGATATCGACCAGTCCAAGGTGGATGCCTTGATGGCCGGTCAAAGCTATATCGAGCATATCTCCGCCGACAGCATCGCCACCGCGCTGGAGCGCGGCTTCGAGGCCACCACCGACTTCAGCCGCGTGCCGGAAGCCGATACCCTGATCCTGTGCGTGCCGACGCCGCTGAACAAATACCGCGAGCCGGACCTGTCCTTCGTGCTGGACACCATGGACAGCCTGGTGCCCTATCTGCGCGAAGGCCAGCTGGTGTCGCTGGAATCCACCACTTATCCGGGCACCACCGACGAAGAACTGCTGCCGCGCATGGAATCGCGCGGCCTGAAGGTGGGCGACAATGCCTTCCTGGTGTTCTCGCCGGAGCGCGAGGACCCGGGTAATCCGAACTTCACCACCCGCACCATTCCCAAGGTCTGCGGCGGCGTGACCCCGGCCTGCCAGGAAATCGGCGTGGCGCTGTATAGCGCGGTGATCGACAAGGTAGTGCCGGTGTCCTCCACCCGCGCCGCGGAAATGACCAAGCTTTTGGAAAACATCCACCGCGCGGTGAATATCGGCCTGGTCAACGAGATGAAGATCGTCGCCGACAAGATGGGCATCGACATCCATGAAGTGATCCGCGCCGCAGCGACCAAGCCTTTCGGCTTCGTGCCCTACTATCCGGGCCCGGGCCTGGGCGGCCACTGCATTCCGATCGACCCGTTCTACCTGACCTGGAAAGCGCGTGAATACGGCGTCAACACCCGTTTCATCGAACTGGCCGGCGAAGTGAACAGCAATATGCCGGACTACGTGGTGTCCAAAGTGGCGGCCGCGTTGAACCAGCGCAAGAAGGCGATCAACGGCAGCCGCGTGCTGGTGCTGGGCATCGCTTATAAGAAGAACGTGGACGATATGCGCGAAAGCCCGTCGGTGTTCCTGATGGAGAAGCTGCGCGATCTGGGCGCGGAAGTGGCTTACAGCGACCCACACGTGCCGGTGTTCCCCAAGATGCGCGAGCATCGTTTCGAGCTGTCCAGCGTGGCGCTGAGCAATGAAGCCATCGCCGGCTACGACTGCGTGCTGCTGGCCACCGACCACGACAAGTTCGATTATGCGCAGATCAAGGCGCATGCGCAGTTGGTGGTGGACAGCCGCGGCAAGTATCTGGAACCGGCCGCCAACATCGTCAAGGCCTGATCCATGTGGCGACGCTATCCGCGTTTGGGCGTGGCCCTGGCCTGGCTGGGGCTGGCCGCGCTGCTGGCCGGCGTCGTCGCGTTGCCGTTGCTGCGCTATTCCAAGAACTGGCTGCCGGTGGACGCGCCGCTGGCCAAGGCGGACTGGATCGTGGTGCTGGGCGGCGAGAGCGGCCAGCGCGTGATCGGCGCCGCCGAACTGTATCATCGCGGCGTGGCGCCGCGGGTCTTCGTCAGCGGCGAGGGCGATTGCAAGCTGATCGTCAACCGGCTGGTGATGGCCGGCGTGCCGGCGCCGCGCATCGCTTATGAATGCGTGTCGCGCAATACCTTCCAGAACGCCGAGCAGACCCGGGTCTCGCTGCAGGCGTTCCAACCCAAGCGGGCGCTGCTGGTGACCTCCTGGTACCATTCCGCGCGCGCCTTGACCACTTTCCGCCAGGTGTGGCCGGAAGTGGACTGGGGCATGCATTTCGTCTATCCCGGCAATGATCTGTACCATACGCTGGCCGTCAACGAAGCCGGCGCGGTGCTGTCCGAATATGTGAAGACACTGGTGTATTCAGTGCGTTACTGGACTTTCAAATGATAGTTACCCCTCCGATTACCGATCGCAAGATCCGCTTTGCGCTGGTGGGCTGCGGCCGCATCGCCAACAATCATTTCGGCGCGCTGGAGCAGCATGCCGAGCGCGCTGAATTGGTGGACGTCTGCGACATCGACCCGGCCGCCTTGCAAGCCGCGGTGGAGCGCACCGGCGCGCGCGGCCATGCCAGCCTGGGCGAGCTGCTGGCGCAGACCGACGCCGATATCGTGATTTTGACCACGCCTTCCGGCCTGCACCCAAGTCAGAGCATCGCCTGCTCGGAAGCCGGTTTCCATGTGATGACGGAAAAGCCGATGGCCACGCGCTGGGAAGACGGCCTGGAGATGGTGAAGGCCGCCGATCGCGCCAACAAGCATCTGTTCGTGGTCAAGCAAAACCGTCGCAACGCCACCTTGCAGCTGTTGAAGCGGGCGATGCAGGAGAAGCGCTTCGGTCGCGTCTACATGGTCAACGTCAATGTGTTCTGGACCCGGCCGCAGGAGTATTACGACGCGGCCGGCTGGCGCGGCACCTGGGAGTTCGACGGCGGCGCCTTCATGAACCAGGCCAGCCACTATGTCGATCTGCTGGACTGGCTGATCGGCCCGGTGGAAAGCGTGCAGGCCTACACCGCCACCTTGGCGCGCAATATCGAGGTGGAAGACACCGGCACGGTCAGCGTCAAATGGCGCAGCGGCGCGCTGGGCAGCATGAACGTCACCATGCTGACCTACCCGAAGAACCTGGAAGGCAGCATCACCATCCTGGGCGAGAAGGGCTCGGTGCGCGTCGGCGGCATGGCGGTCAACGAGATCCAGCACTGGGAGTTTTCCGAGCCGCACGCGATGGACGAAGACATCAAGCAAGCCAGCTACGCGACCACCAGCGTTTACGGCTTCGGCCATCCCTTGTACTACGACAATGTGATCAAGACCATGCGCGGCGAAGCCACGCCGGAGACCGATGGTCGCGAAGGGCTGAAGTCGCTGGAGCTGCTGATCGCGATGTATCTGTCCGCGCGCGATGGCCGCCGCGTCAGCCTGCCTTTGGATTATTGAGGCCAAGGCATGATGCGGAAGGTTCTGGATGGCGCGTTGTGGGGCTTGGGGTTCTGGCTGGTCGGTGGCGGCTTGATGCTGATGTTTTCGGCTTTCAACAGCCATCGGCAGGTGGAGCGCGAGTCCGACGCCCGCGCGGCTCAATCCGGCAGCGTGGAAGATCAATGGTCGCGCAGCGAGAAATTATTGGCTCGCCAGGAGCGGTCCATGGCGCGCTCCGAGCAACAACTAAGCCGCCTGGATAAAATTTTGGATAAATGGGAGCGGCAAAAATGAGCCAGGTTCACATCCACCCCAGCGCCATCGTCGACGAAGGCGCAGAGATCGGCGAGAACACCCGCGTCTGGCACTGGGTCCATATTTGTGGCGGCGCGCAGATCGGCGCCGGCTGTTCCTTCGGCCAGAACGTGTTCGTCGGCAACGACGTGCTGATCGGCGACAACGTCAAGGTGCAGAACAATGTGTCCATCTATGACGCGGTGACGCTGGAGGACGATGTGTTCTGCGGCCCGTCCATGGTGTTCACCAATGTCAACAATCCGCGCAGCCATGTCGCGCGCAAGAATGAGTACCGCCGCACCTTGGTGAAGCAGGGCGCGTCCATCGGCGCCAACGCCACCGTGGTGTGTGGCCACACCATAGGCGAGTACGCGTTCATCGGCGCTGGCGCGGTGGTGACCCGCGATGTGCCGGCTTATGCGCTGATGGTGGGCACGCCGGCCAAGCGCATCGGCTGGATGTGTTCCTGCGGCGAACGGCTGGCCAACGACATCGGCACCCATAGCTGTCCGGCCTGCGCCAAGCATTACGAGGTGGGCGGCAATCATTGCTCGCCGCTCAAGCACGACTGACAAGCATCCCTGATGCGGCCTTGCCCCAGGGCGCTTCTCAGTCGTTCTGCGTGTCGCCCTATAGGCGATATCTTTCAAAAATTGATTTGGGGTTGATCCTCTTATGTCCATCCAGTTCATTGATCTGAAAGCGCAATACCAGCATCTGAAAGCCGATATCGACGCCCGCATCCACGCGGTGCTGGACCACGGCCAGTACATCATGGGGCCGGAAGTGAAGGAGGTGGAGCAGGGGCTGGCGGAATACACCGGCGCCAAGCACGCCATCGGCGTCTGCGACGGCACCAAGGCGTTGTTGATCGCGATGATGGCTCTGGACATCGGCCCCGGCGACGAGGTGATCACCACCCCGTTCACCTTCATCGCCACTGGCGAGATGATCGCCTTGCTGGGCGCCAAGCCGGTGTTCGTCGACATCGATCCCATCAGCTACAACCTGGATCCGGCGCTGCTGGAAGCGGCGATCACGCCGCGCACCCGCGCCATCATGCCGGTGAGCCTGTACGGCCAGTGCGCCGATTTCGACGCCATCAACGCCATCGCCGCCAAGCACGGCATCGCGGTGATCGAGGACGGCGCGCAGAGCTTTGGCGCCGGCCAGCGCGGCAAGAAGTCCGGCAATCTGTCCACCATAGGCTGCACCAGCTTCTTCCCGAGCAAGCCCCTGGGCTGCTACGGCGACGGCGGCGCCTGCTTCACCAATGACGACGCGCTGGCCAAGAAAATGCGCGAGATCCGCGTGCATGGCCAGGACCGCCGCTATCACCACCCCATCATCGGCCTCAACGGCCGCTTGGATACCATACAGGCCGCTGTGCTGCTGGCCAAACTGCCGAGCTTCGCCGACGAAGTGGCGGCGCGCGAGCGCATCGGCGCGCGCTACAGCGCGCTGCTGCGCGAGGTGGCGCGGGTGCCGGTGATCGCCGAGGGCAACAGCCATGTCTACGCGCAGTACACCATCGAGGTGGACGATCGCGAGGCGGTACAGGCCAAGCTGAAGGAACTGGGCGTGCCCACCGCGGTGCATTACCCGATTCCGCTGCATCTGCAGCCGGCCTTCGCCCACCTGAACCTGCCCGAGGGCAGCTTCCCGCTGTCCGAGGCCGCCGGCCGCCGCGTGATGAGCCTGCCGATGCACCCCTTCCTGGACGAGGCGACGCAAGACGCCATCGTCGCCGCGGTCAAGCAGGCGCTGGCCTGAGCGCATGAGCGTGTTGTTGTCCCGTCTGCCCAAGAGCGGCTTCATCCGCCACATCATCACCCTGATCACCGGGGCGGCGGTGGCGCAGGTGATTCCGCTGCTGGTGTCGCCCTTGATCACCCGCCTGTACAACCCGCACGAGGTGGGAGTGCAGGCGGTCTACGTCTCCTGGATGTCGGCGCTGGCGGTGCTGGCCACCGCCCGTTACGAGATGGCCATCGTGCTGCCGGCCGAGGAGAAGCGGGCCAGCAATCTGATGGGCCTGTCTATCGCCTGCGCGCTGCTCTTGTCCTTGCTGGTGGGCGTGGTGGTGGCCTTCGACGGCCATGCCCATATCGCCCGCCATCTGGGCGCGCCGGAACTGGAGCCGTGGCTGCTGTTGCTGCCCTTGTCCATCGCCTTGGCCGGCTTGATGCAGGCCTGGACCAACTGGAACAACCGTCACCGTCGCTACCAGGCCAATGCCAACGGCCGCATGCTGCAGTCGCTGAGCATGGCCGCCACCCAGGTCGGCTTGGGCTGGGCCGGGGCCGGCGCCGCCGGTCTGATCCTGGGCCAGCTCGCCGGCCAGTTCGGCTCTTTGCTGGCGCAGACCTGGCAGGATCTCAAGGCCCGCTTCGCCTGGCGTCACGAACTCAGCCGCGCCGGCATGCGCGAGGTGGCGCGCGCCTATATCGAGTTTCCCAAGATCAACGCGCCGCACGCCTTGAGCACCGCCTTGCTGGATTCGGCGACGCTGGTGGCGCTGACCATGCTGGCCGGCACCGCCTCGGTGGGCTTTTACGGCCTGATGATGCGGGTGTTGAAGCTGCCGGCGGCCTTGATCGGTCAGGCGGTGGCGCAAGTGGCCTACCGCGAGCTGGCCGACGCCCGCAATCAGCGCCTGCCGCTGCGCCCGATTCTGCGCAAGATGATGCTGACCCTGGGCGGCATGGCCTTGCTGCCCTTCCTGGTGATACAGCTGGCCGGCGAGCCGCTGTTCTCGCTGGTGTTCGGCCATAACTGGGCCACCGCCGGCCGCTACGCGGAGGCGATGTCGCTCTACATCCTGTTCCACTTCGTCGCCTCGCCGCTGGGCATGGTGCCGCCGGTGATCAACCGTCAGCGGCAGGCTTTCCTGTGGTCCTTGCTGCAAGCCATGCTGTTTCTGGGTACGATGTGGGCCGGTTTCGCGCTATGGAACGACGCGGTGGCCACCTTCCAACTGGTGTCGGTGGTGATGGCCGCTTACTTCCTGGCTTATTTCTCTTGGCTTTACAAGGCAGCCCGATGAATTGGCACGCTCTATTCAGCCGCATCCGCTTCCGCCTGTCGGCGTGGGTGCAGCCCAGAATGGTGTATGGATTCACCCGCGGCGACGGGGTGTTCCTCAAACGCACCCGGGTGTCCAACATGACCCGCATCGAACATGTGAACAAGCTGATGGTGGACGACAACGTCTACATCGGTCATTTCAATCTGATCGACGCCTCCGGCGGCCTGTATATCGGCGAAGGCTGTCAGATCACCAATTACGTTTCTCTGTTGACCCACTCCAGCCATGTGGCCATCCGCCTGTACGGCGACCGCTACCTGGAAAGCAACAATCACGTCGGCTATCTGAAAAAGCCCACCAAGCTGGGCCGCTACAGCTTCGTCGGTCCGCACTCGGTGCTGATGCCGGGCGTGGAGCTGGGCAAGGGCAGCATGGTGTCGGCTTACAGCTATGTGCCGGCCGGCAGCTATCCCGATTTCGCCATCCTGTCCGGCAACCCGGCGCGGGTGGTGGGCGATACCCGCGAACTGGACGCCAAGTGGCTGGACGAGCATCCGGAGCTGCTGCCCTTGTACGAGGCCTGGGCGCATGGCTGAGCCGCTGAGAGACAAGATCGCCAGCATCGCGGTGATAGGCTCGGCCTCGGTGCATACCTGGCGCTTCCTGCGCGGCATCGCGCCGCATGTGGAGCAAGTGTACCTGGCCTGCAACGGCGAAGCGCCGGCCGATGTGGCCGCGCTGCTGGCCGGCAGCCTGCGCGTGGATTTCCGCTTGGCGGCGCTGGGCACGGTGGCGCGGCTGCGCGCCTGGCTGCGCGAAACGCGGCCGCGGCTGCTGCATATCCACCAGGCCAATAGCGTGGCCTGGCATGGCAGCCGCGCCGCGGCCAGCCTGGACCTGCCCACGGTGTTGACTGCCTGGGGCTCCGACGTGCTGCTGCTGCCGGAGCGCAACCGGCTGATGCGGGCGATGGTGCGCGCCAATCTACTCGCCGCCGACGCGATCACCTCGGATTCGCTGCACATGGCGGCGAAAATCCGCGAGCTGGCCGGCGAGGGCTGCCGCATCCGCCTGCTCAATTACGGCATAGACGCGTTGCCGGCGCCCGCGGCCAGCGCCGGCAAGGGCCGCACGGTGTTGTCCTGCCGGCTGCACAAGCCGCTCTACCGCATCGACGCCATTCTGCGCGCCTGGCAGCGAGTGGAGCGCAGCGGCCGTTTTGGCGATTGGCGTTTGAGCGTGGCCGCCAGCGGCAGCGAAACCGAGGCGCTGAAACGCCTGGCCGCCGAGCTGGGATTGAGCCGCGTGGATTTCGCCGGCTTTGTCGACAGCGCGACCTTGGGGCGGATGTACGCCGAATCCCGGGTCTTCGTCAGCGTGCCGCGTTCGGACGCCACCAGCATCAGCCTGCTGGAGGCGATGGGCCATGGCTGCCTGCCCTTATTGTCCAATCTGCCGGCCAACGGCGAATGGGTGATAGACGGCCTCAACGGGGTGATCGCCGAGGATGTCGGACGCTTGGGCGAGGAACTGCTGCGCGCGATGGAACTGGCCGGCGACGACGCGCGGCTGGACGAAGTCGCCGCGCTCAATCGCCGGCTGGTGGCGGACAAGGGCCTGCACCAGGCGAATATGGCCGGCTTCGCCCAGTTGTACCGGGAATTGCTGAACCCGGATCATTAGGACACTTTGCCGCGGACTCGCGACGCTTGAACGATGTCGTCGCGCGGAGCCGGCGGCGGTTAAACAGAGCCTCAATATGAAAATTGCCCATCTCACTTCCGCCCATCCGCGCCACGACATCCGCATCTTCGTCAAGGAGTGCGCGAGCCTGGCCACCGCCGGGCACGAGGTGACGCTGATCGTGGCCGACGGCCAGGGCGAAGAGATCAACCGCGGCGTGCGCTTCCACGACGTCGGCCCCAAAACCGGCGGCCGGCTGGCGCGGATGACCGGCACCGTCAAGCGCGTGTATCAGGCGGCGCTGAAGCTGCGCCCGGACGTGGTCCACTTCCACGACCCGGAACTGATCCCAGCCGCGCTGCGCCTGAAGCAGGCCGGCATCAAGGTGGTCTACGACGTGCACGAGGACGTGCCGCGCCAGATTCTGGCCAAGTACTGGATACCCGGCGCGGTGCGCCCCCTGGTGTCCAGCGGTTTCGAGACGCTGGAAGACTGGGCGGCGCGCCGCTTCGACGCGGTGGTGACCTCGACGCCGCACATCCGCAAGCGTTTCGAGAAGCTGGGCGCGCGTGCCTTGGACGTGTGCAATTTCCCCATCCTGGAAGAGCTGGTGCGAGACACTCCGTGGGAGCAGCGCCGCAACGAGCTGTGCTATATCGGCGGCATCTCGCGCATACGCGGCATCGAACCCATCGTCGAGGCCTTGCCGGACACCGCGACGCGGCTGAACCTGGCCGGGCCGTGGAGCGAGAGCGATCTGAAGGCCCGGGTATCGGCGCGGCCGGGCTGGGCGCGGGTCAACGACCTGGGCGTGCTGGACCGCAAGGGCGTGGCCGAGGTGTTGGCCAAGAGCAAGATCGGCCTGGTGACCTTGTTTCCGACGCCGAACTACGTCGACGCCTTGCCGATCAAGCTATTCGAATACATGGCCGCCGGCATGCCGGTGATCGCGTCGGATTTTCCGGTGTGGCGCGAGATCGTGGACGACGCCGGCTGCGGCCTGCTGGTGGACCCACAGGACCCGGCCGCCATCGCCGCCGCCGTCAACGAGCTGATGGCCGACGAGCCGCGCATGCGCGCGCTGGGCGAGTCCGGCAAGCAGGCGGTATTGAACAAATATAGTTGGGCGGCCGAGGCCGACAAGCTGGTCAAGCTGTACGCGACCTTGTAAATCATGAAAATTCTCTACATCAACCACTATGCCGGCAGTCCCCGGCACGGCATGGAATTCCGTCCCTATTATCTGGCGCGGGAATGGGCGCAGGCCGGCCACGAAGTCAATATGCTGGCCGCCGATGTCTCCCATCTGCGCCAGACCCATCCGCAAGTGGATGGCAAATACCGCGACGAAGACATAGACGGCATCCGCTATACCTGGTGCAAGACCCGCCCTTACGAGGGCAACGGGCTTGGCCGCGTGCTCAATATCTTCAGTTTCCTGGCCCGGGTGATGGGGCTGTCCGGCCGCTACCTGAAGCAGTGGAAGCCGGACGTGGTGATCGCCTCCTCCACCTATCCGCTGGATACCGTGCCGGCGGCGTGGATTGCCGCCAAGACCGGCGCGCGGCTGGTGTACGAGGTGCATGATCTGTGGCCGCTGACCCCGGTGGAGGTGGGCGGCATGTCGCCCAAGCATCCCTTCATCCGCCTGCTGCAATGGGCCGAGGATTTCGGCTACCGCAAGGCCGACACCGTGGTGTCCATGTTGCCCTGCGCTAAGGACTATATGGTGGCGCACGGCATGGATCCGGCCAAGTACGCGGTGATCCCCAACGGCGTCGACGTCGCCGAATGGCGCGGCGAGGCCGAGGCCCTGCCGACCGAGCACCGGATGCGGCTGGCGGAACTGAAAGCGCAAGGGCGCTTCCTGATCGGCTACGCCGGCGGGCACGGCCTGGCCAATGCGCTGGATTATCTGCTGGAGGCGGCGGCGCTGATGCGGGACGCGCCGGTAACTTTCGTTCTGGTCGGCGACGGTCCGGACAAGGAGGCCTTGGCGGCGCGCGCGGCCGAGCTAGGGCTGGACAATGTGATGTTCCTGCCATCCATCGCCAAGCGCGCGGTGCCGGGCTTCCTCGCCGAGTGCGACGCCCTCTACATAGGCTGGCGCAAGCTGCCCATCTACCGCTTTGGCATCAACCCCAATAAACTGTTCGACTACCTGATGGCCGCCAAGCCGGTGATCCATTCGGTGGAGGCCGGCAACGATATGGTGCAGGACGCCGGCGCCGGCATCAGCGTGGGCGCCGAGGACCCGGCCGCGATTGCCGACGCGGCGCAGCGGATGGCGGCGACGCCGGCCGAGGAACGCGCGCGCATGGGCGCGGCGGGTCAGGCCTATGTGCTGGAGCACCATGATTACGCGGTGCTGGCGCGGCGCTTCTTGGCGGCGGTGAGGCTGTAACCGAATTGTAGGCAGGAAGCCCGTTTTTGGGCCTTCCGCTGGATGTGGCGATTAAGAAGAAAGAGAACAATATGATGAAGAAAACCTGGATGGCGGTGGTGACCGTCTGCATAGGCTTGGTCACGCTGCCAGCCCAGTCCGCCGGCTTCAACTGCGCTTACGCCAAGCTGGAGGTGGAAAAAATGATCTGTGCCGACGCAGAGCTGTCGTCGCTGGATTCGGAACTGGCCAAGCGTTTCACCGCGATTCAGGATGAGACTAAAGGCATAGACGGCGATACTGGCAAACGGCTTGATCCCTACGGCAAGGAACAAGCGCGCTGGCTGAAGGAAGTGCGCAACAAGTGCGAGGATGCCTTGTGCGTGCGCGATGCCTACAAGAAGCGGCTGCAGTACTTTGGCAAAGTGGAAAAGGATCTAGGCTTGCTGGTAGCCGCATGCGTGACTCAGGCTTGCGCCGATGGTTTGGTGAAACAGAAAGTGGAAGGTAGCCAATATTTCTATTCCGGCTCTGTATTGCTGGAGGGGGAATACGTTTACGCCCGTGGCGCAAGTGATATGGACATGGTGGGCGATCAATTTTGTTTCACGCCGACAAAATTGTCCGCGAAGCGGATTCCGCGAGAGCGAGGCGATGATAGAAGTCGTTGGTTCTGTTTTGAGAATACCGCCCAGGCCAAGCGCATGTTTAATGTCTTGCCCTTGCTGAAGCAGAAACAGACCTGCGAACTGAAGGGTAAAGCGACGGTGCAGGTGGATCGTTATATCGCCGACTTGACGCCTAGCGACGTGAACGACACGGCGCGCTTGTTGAAAGTCGTGCGCTTGGGGGCTCCGCGAGTGTTGCCGTATGACGGCGATTCTGGAGATTGCCGACGCTAAGGCGCCGGGCGGGGCTAAAAGATTTCATATGACGGCAGGCGAGGCCCGCCGTGCTTACGATAGCGGAAAGAATGATATGAGCGAAACAAAATTCCTGCCCTTCGCCCTGCCGGACATCGGCGAGGACGAAATCAACGAAGTGGTCGACGCGCTGCGCTCCGGCTGGGTCACCACCGGTCCCAAGACCAAGCAGTTCGAGGCCGACTTCGCGCAGTTCATCGGCGACGGCGTCGAGGCGATCGCGGTCAACTCGGCGACGGCCGGCCTGCACTTGGCGTTGGAAGCGATAGGCATCGGCCCCGGCGACGAGGTCATCGTGCCCAGCTACACCTTCACCGCCACCGCCGAAGTGGTGCGCTACCTGGGCGCGGATCCGGTGTGCGTGGACGTGGACGCGGCCACCTTCAATATCCGCCCGGATGCTATCCGCGCGGCGATCACCGCCAAGACCAAGGCGATCATGCCGGTGCATTTCGCCGGCCTCGCCTGCGAGATGGACGAGATTATCGCCATCGCCCGCGAGCACGGCTTGAAGGTCGTCGAAGACGCCGCCCACGCGCTGCCCACTTATTACAAGGGCAAGCTGGTGGGCACGCTGGACTCCGATGTCACCGTGTTCAGCTTCTACGCCAACAAGACCATGACCACCGGCGAAGGCGGCATGGTGGTGTCCAAGAACAAGGACATCATTGCGCGCTGCAAGGTGATGCGTCTGCACGGCATCAGCCGCGACGCCTTCGACCGCTATGTGTCCAAGACCCCGGCCTGGTTCTACGAAGTCGTTGCTCCGGGCTTCAAATACAATATGCCGGACACCGCCGCGGCGATGGGCATTCACCAATTGAAGAAGATCCGCCGCTTCCAGGAACTGCGCGAGGCGATGGCGCAGCGTTTTGACCGCGAACTGGCTGATCTGCCGCTGATTCTGCCGGCGCGTCCCAAGGATGCGGGCAGCAATCACGCCTGGCATCTGTACCCGGTGCGCATCAAGCCCGAGGCCGGCATCAGCCGCGACGACTTCATCGCCCGGATGGCGGAAAAAGGCATAGGTTGCTCGGTGCACTTCATTCCGCTGCATCGCCAGCCGGTGTGGCGCGACGGCTATCAACTGACGCGCGAGCAGTTCCCGGTGGCCGATGCGGCGTTTGAAGCCGAGGTGACGCTGCCGCTGTATACCCGGATGACGGACGCGGATCAGAGCCGTGTGATCGCCGCGGTGCGCGAGATTCTGGGCGCATGAGCGAGCGGTTGGAAAAAAAGGGTGGCGAGCTGCTGCCACCCTGCTGCCGGCCTAGCCGCCACGGCTCGCGGCTGCTGAAGCGCGGCTTCGACATCGCCGCCGCCGGCCTCGGCCTGGCGGTGCTGGCCTTGCCGTTATTGGCGGTGGCGCTGTGGGTGAAGCTGGATTCCCCTGGCCCGGTGTTTTTCCGCCAGGTGCGGGTGGGGCGCAACGGCACGCTGTTCCGCATCCACAAATTCCGCACCATGCAAGTGGACACCGAGTGCCACGGCCAGTTGACCGTGGGCGCCGACGCGCGCGTCACCGGCGCCGGCCGCTTGCTGCGCAAGACCAAGCTGGACGAGCTGCCGCAGTTGATCGATGTGTTGTGCGGCGATATGAGCCTGGTCGGCCCGCGGCCCGAGGTGCCCAAGTATGTCGCCCACTACCCGGACGAAGTCCGCGACATCGTATTGTCGGTGCGCCCCGGCATCACCGACTGGGCGTCGATCAAGATGATAGACGAGAACGAAATCCTGGGCCGGGCCGAGGATCCGGAGCGCGCCTACATCGAGCAGGTGCTGCCGGAAAAACTGGCGTACTACGTGCGCTACGCCGAAAGCCACAGTCTGTTCGAGGATGTGCGCATCATCGTCGCCACGCTGGCGCGGATCGTCAGCCGATGACGATTTCCATCCGCTTGGCCGGAGCCGCCGACGCTGGCGCTCTGGCGGACATTTATCTGGCCTGCCGCCGCGAGATGAGCTACGCGCCGCTGGCGCATGCCGATGCTGCGGTGCATGCCTGGTTCGCCGGCGCGCTGCTGCCGTCCGGCCGCGCATGGCTGGCGGAGCGGAACGGCGAGATTGCCGGCTTCGCCGCCACGTCGCTGCAAGACGACGCGTTATGGCTGGACCAGCTTTATGTCGGCGCCGGGCATCGCGGCGGCGGAGTCGGCCGGGCCTTGCTGGAGCAAGTGCTGGCGCCGCCGGCGCCGGCCTGCCGGCTATTCGTGTTCCAGGCCAATCAGCGCGCGCGCCGTTTCTACGAGGCGCACGGCTTTGCGCTGCTGAGCCTGGGCGATGGCCAAGACAATGAGGAATGTTGTCCGGATGCGCTGTATCAACGGCCGCCGGACGCGAAAGAATGACCATGTTTGAAAAATTGCTGGCCTTCTCCCGCCACAACAAGATGGCGATGCTGGCGCTGATGGACGCGCTGCTGCTGCCGCTGGCTTTGTGGAGCGCGGTTTTCCTGCGCCTCGGCGGCTACTGGGACCCCAAGCTCAATCCGCATCTGTGGATCTTCATCGTGCCACCGTTGTGGGCGATTCCCATCTTCATCAAGCTGGGCCTGTACCGCGCGGTGCTCAAATACCTGGACGACAAGATCATCGTGACGGTGTTTTCCGGCGTGAGCTTGTCGGTGCTGGTATTGCAGGCGGTGATACAGATGGCGCACATCTGGGCGATGCCGCGCACCTCGGTGATCATCTTCTGGGTGTTCGCCATGGCCTATATCGGCGGCAGCCGCTTCCTGTTGCGCGGCCTGGTGCGGCGCATCGACGCGGTGGACGCGCCGCGCGAGCACGTGATCATCTACGGCGCCGGCCGCGCCGGCGTGCAATTGATGTTGGCGCTGCAAGCCGGCCGCGAGTACCGGCCGATGGCCTTTGTCGACGATAATCCCGAGCTGCACCGCCGCACCTTCCGCGGCGTGGCGGTGCATCCGCCGCGCGAGCTGCCGCAGTTGGTCAAGGACCTGGAAGCCAAGAGCATTTTGCTGGCCATGCCTTCGGTCAGTCGCAGCCGCCAGCGCGAGATATTGGAAGCGCTGGAACTGCTGCGGGTGCCGATCAAGCGGCTACCCGGCATGGCGGACCTGGTGTCCGGCGAAGCGCGGGTGGAGGAACTGAAAGAGGTCGAAATCGAGGACCTGCTGGGTCGTGACCCGGTGCCGCCCAAGCCCGAGCTGCTGGCGCGCAATATCCGCGGCAAGGTGGTGATGGTGACCGGTGCCGGCGGCTCCATAGGCTCGGAACTGGTGCGCCAGATCGCCAAGAACCAGCCGGCGCGCATCGTGTTGTTCGAGCAGTCGGAATACGCCTTGTACGCGATAGATCAGGAGCTGGCCCGCGGCGCCGCCGCCGGGCTGCCGCGCACGCCGATACTGGGTTCGGTCACCGACTACCAGCGGCTGGTCCAGGTGATGCGCGCGTTCAAGGTGGACACCGTCTACCACGCCGCCGCCTACAAGCATGTGCCCATGGTGGAGCACAATCCGGTGTCCGGCATCGTCAACAATGTGTTCGGCACCGACACCACCGCGCGCGCGGCCGAGGATTGCGGCGTCGATACCTTCGTGCTGATCTCCACCGACAAGGCGGTGCGCCCCACCAATGTGATGGGCGCCACCAAGCGCATGGCGGAACTGATGCTGCAGACCCGCCACGCGCGCGGCAGCGCCACCCGTTTCGTGATGGTCCGCTTCGGCAATGTGCTGGGCAGCTCCGGCTCGGTGGTGCCGCTGTTCCGCGCGCAGATCAAGGCGGGTGGGCCGATCACGCTGACCCATGCCGATATCACCCGCTACTTCATGACCATCCCCGAAGCGGCGCAGCTGGTGATCCAGGCCGGCGCGATGGGCGATGGTGGCGATGTGTTCGTGCTGGACATGGGCCAGCCGGTGCGCATCATCGACCTGGCGCGGCGCATGGTGCATTTGTCCGGACTGGAGTTGAAGGACGCGGCCCGGCCCGGCGGCGACATCGAGATCCGCATCACCGGTCTGCGGCCTGGGGAAAAGCTGTACGAGGAGTTGCTGATCGGCGACAACGTGTTGGCCACCGATCACGAACGCATCATGCGTGCCCAGGAGTACTGCCTGTCGGAGACGGAGATGCGTGATCTGCTGGCAAACATGGACGAGGCTTGCCGGCGGTTGGACGCGCCGGCGGCGTTTGCCTTGCTGCAACAGGCGGTGCGCGAGTTTCGCGCCGCCGACGCCACTCAGGACTGGGTGGTGCTGCAGAACTGAGGCCGGCTCACCAGTTGCAGCCGTCTTCGCGCGCGCTTTGCACCGCCAGCACCGGGATCGCCAACAGGCCCAGCCCGGCATAGCGGGTTTTGCAGTCAGGCTTTTCGGCCCGCTCAATCGAGCGGGCCATTTTCGTTTTGGCGGGATCGGCCGGCAGCGGCGCGGCCTTTTGTTCCGGCGCGGCGGCGGCTTGTTCCCGCACCTGCCGGCGCAGGCCGTCCAGCGTCAGCGCCGGCCTTGTCGTGTCGTCCGCTGGCGGAGGTACAAGGGTCGCGCCGGATGGCGCGGTTTGCGGCTGGACCCGAGGCGCGCGCGTGGCGGGCGCCGCTTGGATGGCGGGACGCGCGCTTGCCGGCTTGGCTTCCATTGGGCGCGGCGCGGCTTGTCGCTGGGCCGGCGGAGCGGACTCGGCGGCACGCAATTGCACGCGCAGCGCGGAGTCCGCGGGCTGTGGCGGAGATCCGGCTTCGGGACGGCTCAGCAACAACGCGACATGGGCGAGCAGGCTGAGCGCGATGGCGACGGCCAGCGGGCGGCGGCCAGCGGCGGGCAGGGGGAGGGAATGGATCATCAGGGCTCAACGATAAGCAAACTCGGCCGCGGGGTAAAGCCGGCGTCAGCCGGTCGACACCACCCGGTCACGGCCGGCTTGCTTGGCCTGGTACATGCGAGCATCGGCGCGGTCCACCAGCGCGCACCAGTCAGCGCAGTCATCGCGCCACAGTTCCGCCACGCCGACGCTGGCGCTCAGGCCGCTGCCGTCCGGCCGCTCGCCCAGGCCTTGTTCGCGCAAGCGGGCGATGACCTGGGCCGCCTGCTCCCGAGTGGCGCCGGGCATCAAGAGCACGAACTCCTCGCCGCCCCAGCGCACCAGGATGTCGCTGCGGCGTAGCCGCGCCAGCATCAGCGCGGCGAAATGGCGCAGAACCTGGTCTCCGGCCAGGTGGCCGTAGCGATCGTTGATCGCCTTGAAATGATCCAGATCGATGAAGGCCAGGCTCAGCGGCTGCCGCGCGCGCTGGGCCTGCATTTGCAGCAAGCCCAGCATTTCCTCGCCGCTGCGGCGCGAGAATACCCCGGTCAGAGGGTCGCGTATCGCCTGGTGAACCAGCACGATGATGAAGGCCAGCTGGCTGATACCGGCGATGGCGGACACGCCGGCCAGCAAGGACAGCAGCCAGAACTCGCCGCCGAAGCTGGGCAGGTTGGCGCCGCTCAGGTCCAGCAGGCCGGCCAGGATGAAGCCCAGCAGCACCGGGCTGGCAAAGGCCAGGCTCTCCAGCAGCGTCAACGGAAAGATCGCCAGCCCGGCCAGCAGCACGAAGGGCAGGAAGGCGTAGCCGGCGCCGATGGCGGCGGATAGCCCCTCCAGATGGTAGCGGCGCAGCAGCAGGTGGGAGGCGATGTAGAACAGCGTGGGCGTGGCGAACAATAGCGCGATGCCGCGATAGGCCGAGCGCAGGCGGCCATCCATCGGCTGCCACAGCGCCAGCGCGATGAAGGCGGCAGTGACCAGCAAGCGCAGCGCGGTCAGTTGCAAGGACAGCGGGTAGGGCAGGGTCAGCAGGTCTATCACCGCCCAGGCCGGAGTCAGCACCGAAAACAGGATGGCGAACAGCCGGCAGCGATTGAGCAGCATCAGCGCGCGCCGCTGCGCCAGCAGCGGCATGTGCTGGCGCGGGCTCAGCAGCCAGAGGGTGTCTCCGCTCTGAATTTCGCCGGGCGCCATGCCCAGCAGCCTCTGCCAGATAAAGTGAGTGATATGCATGCAGGTGGAGCCGGATAGTTGCTTCATTCTAACCCGGTTTATGACTTTGGGCTTGAAGCAGGTCAAAGGTCGACGGCTTTGGCCCCGCTTGCGGTACTATCGCAGCTCTTGAATCTTCCTGGCGGAGCGGCGCGATGGAAACGCGGTGGCTTGAGGACTTTCTGGTGCTGGCGGAAACCGGCAGCTTCACCCGCGCGGCGGAATTGCGCCACCTGACCCAGCCGGCGTTTTCGCGGCGGATCAAATCGCTGGAAAGCTGGCTGGGCGCGGACTTGATCGACCGCACCACTTATCCCACCCGGCTGACCGAAGCCGGCGTTCTGTTCCGCGAGCAGGCGGTGGGCATGCTGTCCCAGCTCAACACCACCCGCGCCTTGCTGCGCGGCTTGCAGCCCTTGGCCGCGGGCACGCTGGAGTTCGCGGTGCCGCACACGCTGTCCTTCTCCTTCTTCCCCAAGTGGCTGTCCCAGGTTCAGCAGGGCTACGGCGCGCTGCCTTGCCGCCTGCAGGCCAGCAATGTGCACGACGCCTTGTTGGCCTTCGTCGAGGGTGGCAGCGATCTATTGATGTGTTACCACCATCCCAAGCAGCCGGTGGAGTTGACCGATCCGCGCTATCTGGGCCTGCGGCTGGGAGTGGAACGCTTGCGGCCGTTTTCGATCGCGGAGAATGGCCGGCCGCGTCACCAACTGCCCGGCAGCATGGAACGGCCGCAGCCCTTCCTCGGCTATGCCAGCAATGCCTATTTCCGGCTGATGAGCGATGTGATCCTGGAGCAGGCGCCGCAGCCGGCCAGGCTGGCGCTCAATTACGAAACCGACATGGCCGAAGGCCTCAAGCATATGGTGCTGGAAGGGCATGGCCTGGCGTTTCTGCCGGAAAGCTCGGTACGGCGCGAACTGCTCGAAGGGCTGCTGGCCGCCGCCGGCGACGAGGGCTGGCAGGTGGAAATGGAAATCCGCCTCTATCTGGACCAGAAGCGCAGGCGGCCGGCGCTGAAGGCGTTCTGGGACTATCTGGCGCGGCAGTATCCGCGCGTGGGTTAGCCTGCTCCAGGCTTGCCGCGTGTTGGAGCGCGGCAGGGAGGGGCCTGAGTCGCGTGGGCGCCAAGGTTATGCATTTCCTGCATGACCCCATCGGCATTTCGAATTGGCCAGCCACGGCGGGCTGGCATAGAGTGCGCTCCTCGAGCCACGCGCGGCGTGGCGCCATCCGCATCAGGAGACGTATCCATGACGACCCGCATCGAACATGATCTGTTAGGCGATCGTGAAGTGCCCGCCGACGTTTACTGGGGCGTGCACACTTTGCGCGCAGTCGAGAACTTCCCTATCACCGGCCAGCGCATCTCCGCCTACGGCGACTTGATCCGCGCGCTGGCCTGTATCAAGCAGGCCGCCGCTCAGGCCAACCGCGACCTGGGCTTGCTGCCTGCGCCCATCGCCCAGGCCATCATCGCCGCCTGCGAGGAAATCCGCGCCGGGCGCTGGCATGAGCAGTTCGTGGTGGATGCGATCCAGGGCGGAGCCGGCACCTCCACCAATATGAACGCCAATGAGGTCATCGCCAACCGCGCGCTGGAACTGATGGGGCACGCCAAGGGCGAGTACCAGTACCTGCACCCTAATGAACATGTCAATCTGTGCCAGAGCACCAATGACGTTTACCCGACCGCGCTGCGGCTGGCGGCGTTCTGGGGCGCCAACCAGTTGCTGACCCGGATGGCGGAGCTGCGTGAAGCCTTCGCCGCCAAGGCGGATGAGTTCAAGGACTACCTGAAGATGGGCCGCACCCAGCTACAGGACGCGGTGCCGATGACGCTGGGCCAGGAGTTTCAAACCTATGCGGTGATGCTGCAGGAAGACGAACAGCGCTTGGTGGAAGCCAGCGCGCTGATGTTGGAGATCAATCTGGGCGCCACCGCCATCGGCACCGGCATTACCGCGCATCCGGATTACGCGCGCCTCGCCTGCCTGCACCTGTCCGAGCTGAGCGGCCATACCTTGCTGACCGCGCCGAATCTGATCGAAGCCACCCAGGACTGCGGCGCCTTCGTGCAGCTCTCCGGCGTGCTCAAGCGCATTGCGGTCAAGCTGTCCAAGAGCTGCAATGATTTGCGCCTGTTGTCCTCCGGCCCGCGCGCCGGCTTTGGTGAGATCAATCTGCCGCCGCGCCAGGCCGGCTCCTCCATCATGCCGGGCAAGGTGAATCCGGTGATCCCGGAAGTGGTGAGCCAGGTGGCTTACGAGGTGATAGGCAATGACGTCACCATCACCATGGCGGCGGAAGCCGGGCAGTTGCAATTGAACGCCTTCGAGCCGGTGATCGCCTACAGCCTGTTCCGCAGCATGGGCCACCTGGCCGCCGCCTGCGCCACGTTGAGCGACAACTGCGTCAAAGGCATCACCGCCAACCGGGAACGCCTGCAGGCTAGCGTCGAGAACTCCATCGGCCTGGTCACCGCGCTCAATCCCATCATCGGCTACGCCGCCGCCACCAATGTGGCGGCCCAGGCGCACGCCACCGGCGCCAGCGTCGCCGACATCGTGCTGGAGCAAGGCTTGCTGAGCCGTGAGCAACTGGATCTGCTGCTGAAGCCGGAAGAGCTGACCCGGCCGCGCTGGGTGACCGTGTAATTGATTTCCCTTGTCTGACTTATCGTTGTGAGCGTTTCAACTTGATCAGGCCGCTATCCGCGGCCTGTTTTTTTGGCCGGCGGCCCAGGCTTGCGACGGCGAGGCAATGCGCGTATAAGAAATTGTGCATTGCACAATAGGGGGCGCTATGAATGCGGCACTATGGTGGGGTCTGGAATATCCGCGCGGCCTGTACGCGCTAAGCGGCGAGCAGTGGCGCGGCCGGCGGCAGTGGCTGCGCTCCGGCTGTTTTCACGGCGCGACGGTGCTGCGCGGCGCGGCGCCGTGGCCGGCCAAGCTGCGCCGCCTGCTGCAACGCGCCGGCGCCGACTGGATCGCGTTGTGCTACGACGACAGCGCGGCCGCTTCCGTCCTGCTGGACGCAATGAGCGCGCATCCGCTATGGCGCAGCGAGGCGCTGCAATCTCTGCTGGCCTGGCAGCTGCAAAGCCAGCGTCAGTGGCGGCAAGGTCTGCTGCGCTGGGGCAGGGAGTTGTCCTGTCGGTGCTGAGGGTGGGAAAAAGCGCTTTCGGCATCGGCGATTAGCCGCCATAATCGCGGCTTTCGAATCGCACAGGGCGGCATGCCATGGCTAATCACTCGATGTTGACCCCGGCGCAGTTGCAAACCTTGGCTCCGCAGCTGCAGCAGTACGCGCAGCAGCAGTTCGGCTTCGAGCTGGGGCAGTTCGACGCGCAGTTCCTGCTGGACTTCATCGCCGACAAGATAGGCCGGGATATCTACAACAAGGCCTTGGACGACGCGCAACTGGCGCTGGCCGCGCGCATGGAATCCTTGCAGGCGGCGATCTGGGAGCTGGAGAAGTAAGCGCCGCACTGCTCTTTGCCGTTTGCATCCCGTTTGCGGGTACAATCGTTCAGTCTCTCATTTCACACTTGCGGTACCCATGCTCTACTTGCGTTTGATGTTGAAAGGCTTCCTGCTGGCAATCCTGCTGGTGGTGCTGGGCTTCAGTTATGTGGCCTGGAGCATTGTCGATTTCGGCAGCAACGCAAGCGAACCGCAAGCCGACGCCGCGCTGGTGTTGGGCGCGGCGGCCTGGGGCAAGCGCCCGTCCCCGGTGTTCCGCGAGCGCATCAATCACGCGGTCAAACTGTACAAGTCCGGCAAGGTGCGCTGGATCGTGTTCACCGGCGGCACGCCGGAACCGGGCTATCCGTCCGAAGCCGACGTCGGCCGTGATTTCGCCGCCAAGCAAGGCGTGCCGATGACGGCGATGCTGGCGGAAAACCAGTCGCGCACCACCTGGCAGAACCTGGAGAACGCGCGCGAATTGAGCAGCCAGTTCGGCATCCGCTCCTTCCTCTTGGTCAGCGACCCGCTGCACATGCGTCGTTCAGTGCTGATGGCCACCGATATCGGCCTGGTGGCTTATCCGGCGCCAACCCAATCCAGCCGCTACCGCACCCTGTCCAGCTGGTCCCGTTTCCTGGCTAGGGAAACCTGGCTTTACCTGGGCTACCGCGTGTTCCGCAAGCTATCTTGAGTTCGCCGGAATGGCGAAGCGTTGCGGCGCGGCATAAAAAAAGCCGGCTATAAGCCGGTTTTTTCACGTCGAGCGGAGGCGGATCAGTGGTGGTGCCATAGATCGATCAGTTCGCCGCCTTCCACCGACTTGACCTCGGCGCGGGCTTGCAGCCAGGACAGCAATTGCTGGCGCAGCTCGTCGCTGATTTTGATTTCGCCCACCGGGAAGGCCACGCCTTCCAGCTTGCCGGCGCTGTCGAAATGGCCGCCGAAGCTGATGCCGGCATCGTCCACCTGGGTCAGCCAGGCGTCCAGCAGCGCTTCGGAATCCGCGCCTTCATGCAAGAGCGCGATCAAATGGAAACCCAGTTCGCGGAATTCGCCGACGCGCATTTTCTTGCGTTGACGGACTTTCAGGCGGCTCAGGCGATGGGGGGAATTGGGATTGCGCAGGGACATTACAGCTCCTTATTCAAAGACCTGGCGATGATAGCAGGCTTGCCGACTTTGCGCTCCGTCAGCTGTACGCAGGTTTCTGTCACTTTAACTAAACAAATATCATATAAAAACGTAATTATTTGCCGTAGTCATTGCCATTGGAATGGAATTAGTATTTTTTCTCATTCTCAATACATGAAATGGATGACTACAGGGATGAAAAGCACAAAAACAATATTGGCGGTATCCGTGATGTCCGCGTTGCTGAGCGCATGCGGCGGCGGGGGCGGCGGCGGTAGCGCCGGCAACGGCGGCTCCGGCGCCGGAGCGTCGGCATCGGGCAGGATGCTGGCGGTGGACGGCGCGGAAGTGGCGGCTTTGGCGTGCTCGGGCAATGTGTGCCGCTTGCCGGCCTCGGCCGGCCGCGCGCAGTCCGGTTCCGTCTACCAGTACACCAATACCGGCACCTTGGCGCAAACGGTATCGATCAGCGGCAATCCCTTGAGCGCCGCCTGGCAGATGGTGGTGTCGCGCGTCAGCTCCGGCGACACCTCCAGCCAGGCCAAGCTGGCCGCTTCCGGCTTGCGCGGCGGATCGGACGCCGCCGCGGAACGACTGGAAGCGGAAAGCCAGGCGGTGATGGCCGCGGTTGGCGCGGCGGCCCGCTCCGGCGCCTTATCGCTGCGGAGCGCTGGTTCGCACCGGCTGCTGGCGGAGCAGGCCAGCTTGCAGGCGGCCAGCTACGCAATCGGCGACAAGCGAGTCTGGCACGATATGGACAGCGATAGCGCGACCAGCCTGCAAGCCATGCGGGATTTGCCCAATGGCGGCGGCAAGGTCTATGTCTGGGCGCAGGACGGGCTGGACGTCAGCGTAGGCAGCGACCAGGCCGACGCGCTGGCCGAGCGCTTCGCCAATAGCGTCTACCCCTTGGAAGCCTCGGTCGTCAGCGAGCCCTGGGGCAATGACATCGATCCGGGCTGGCGCGCGCTGGCTCTGCCCGGCGACACCAAGGACGTGCACCTGGTGCTGAGCCGCTTGAACGACCCGACTCAGACCGGCGGCGGCCGCTTGCTCGGCTATGTGCGCTGGACCAATGCCTTGCTGGCGTCGGCGGCGCCGGCCATGTGCGGCGGCGACCAAGAGTGCCGCGATGTGGTGGGCAAGAGCAATCAGGCCTTGGCCACCTTCGTGGACCTGGATACCTTCGCCCAGGCCGATCCGGGACGCAACTGGAGCATGAAGGGCAACGGCCCCAGCCTGGCCTTGTCCACGCTGGCGCACGAATATCTGCACGTGCTCTACGCCTACAACAAGATACTGCGCAAGCCGCCGGGTTCCGGTCAGCCCACGGTATGGGAAAACGAGCTGGCGGCCCAGACCATGGGCTATCTGGTGTCGGCGGACACCTTCACCGGCGGCCGCGGCAGCGATGCCAACTCCCATCCGGACCTGCGCCGCGGCGGCGACTTCGAAAGCTTCCTGCGCCGGCCGGCTTGCAATCTGAAGGGCTGGAGCGTGGCGGCATCGAATTACACTTGCTACCCGAAAGCGCTGGCGGCGGGCATGCAGATGCTGCACCAGTTCGGCGCGGGCGTGATGAAGCCGTGGGTGACCGGTGCCAATACCGGCGAGGCGGCCTTGAACGATGGTTTGCGCGCGGTGGGCGCCGGCGATTACGGCAAGCTGATGCTGCGCCTCAACACCACGCTGGCGCTGGGGGGCAACCCGGCCAACGGTTATGGCTTCCCGGCCAAAACGCTGAGCTTGCCGGCCAACCAGTACTTCCCCAATGGCAAGAGCTTGCTGTTGCCGGCGGCGCCGTTCCAGGCGCAGGAAATCGGCTGGAGCGCGTTGGCGACGGCGGAAACCTATAAGCAGAGCCTGCCGCTGTCGCGCGGCGTGGCGCGGGTGACGGTGCCGGCCAACAGCCATCTGATCCTGGTCAAGCCATGATGCGCGGGCTGCTGCTGTGGCTAGGCCTTTGCGCCGGAGTTGGCGCGATGTCGTTGCCGCCGTGGGAGGAGGGCACCCTGGTCGCCGTCGGCGCGCCGCCGTTGGTGCGTTTAGGAGTGGAAAAGGGGGATGGCGGCACCTTCGTCATCCAGCCCGCTGTCGACGGCAAGGGACTGGGGGCTACGGAAGTGGCCGCGTTGAAGAAGCGGACCGGTTCGCGCATCCGCTATCGGGCCGGGCCGTTCAAAGTCCACCCGCTGCTGGGGCGCGAGGCCGTGCTGCTGCAGGCGGAAGTGCTTGAGCCGCGTTGAGTCGTGAAAAACCGCCTGGCCTCATGAGGAAGCCAGGCGGTTTCATTCCGGGCCTACAGACCCAAATCCCGCCACATCCCATCGACGCGTTGCTTGACCGCCTCGTCCATCACGATGGGCACGCCCCATTCGCGGCTGGTCTCACCGGGCATCTTGTTGGTGGCGTCCAGGCCCATCTTGCCGCCCAGGCCGGACACCGGGCTGGCGAAGTCCAGATAATCTATAGGCGTATGTTCGATCAAGGTAGTGTCGCGCACCGGGTCCATGCGGGTGGTGATCGCCCAGATCACTTCCTTCCAGTCCCGGGTGTTGACGTCGTCGTCCACCACCACGATGAACTTGGTGTACATGAACTGGCGCAAGAAACTCCAGCATCCCATCATCACCCGCTTGGCGTGGCCGGGGTATTGCTTCTTGATGCTGACCACCGCCATCCGGTAGCTGCAGCCTTCCGGCGGCAGGTAGAAATCGACGATTTCCGGAAACTGCTTTTGCAGTATCGGCACGAAGACCTCGTTCAGCGCCACGCCCAGCACCGCCGGTTCATCCGGCGGCTTGCCGGTGTAGGTGCTGTGGTAAATCGCGTTTTCGCGCATGGTGACGCGGTCCACGGTCAGCACCGGGAAGCGGTCCTGCTCGTTGTAATAGCCGGTATGGTCGCCGTAAGGGCCTTCCAGCGCGGTGTCGTCGGGGTGGATATGGCCTTCCAGCACGATCTCGGCGCGCGCCGGCACTTGCAGGTCCGAACCCAGGCATTTCGTCAGCTCGGTGCGGCTGCCGCGCAGCAGGCCGGCGAACTGGTACTCGGACAAAGTATCCGGCACCGGCGTCACCGCGCCCAGGATGGTGGCCGGGTCGCAGCCCAGCACTACCGCTACCGGGTAAGGTTTGCCGGGATGCTGTTGGCAGAATTCGCGGTAATCCAGCGCGCCGCCGCGGTGGGCCAGCCAGCGCATGATGACGCGATTGCGGCCAATCAGCTGCTGACGATAAATGCCGAGGTTCTGGCGTTTCTTGTTGGGGCCGCGGGTCACGGTCAGCCCCCAGGTGATCAGCGGCGCCACGTCGCCGGGCCAGCAGTGCTGGATGGGCAGCCGCTCTAGGTCAACCTCATTGCCTTCCCAGACGATTTGCTGGCACGGCGCCTTGCTGACTTCCTTCGGCGCCATCGACAGCAATTGCTTCAGCAAGGGCAGCTTGTCCCAGGCGTCTTTCAAGCCCTTGGGCGGCTCCGGCTCCTTCAGGTAAGCCAGGGTCTTGCCGATCTCGCGCAACTGCATCACATCGGCGGCGCCCATGCCCAGCGCCACCCGCTCCGGGGTGCCGAACAGATTGGCCAGCACCGGGTAATCAAAGCGCTTGCCGTCCTTGACTGGCTGTTCGAACAGCAGCGCCGGGCCGCCGGCTTTCAGTACCCTGTCGCCGATCTCGGTCATCTCCAGGTGAGGGGAGACCGGGGACGCAATTCGTTTCAACAGCCCTTGTTGTTCCAATTGGGAGACAAACTCCCGTAAATCTGCATATTTCATGACCGTCTCATGATCTGGCGCAAAGTTTGATATTTGGTGCTTGGATAATCTGCCACCGGACGCCGAACGCTACTGCTGCCTGTAAGCAAAGTCAACGATGGCAGCAAGACCGCCGGCCTGCATTCGACCAAACATGACAGGAGAACCCAATATGAAAAAGCTTGCTCTCGCCGCAATGATCGGCCTGGTTTCCGCCAGCGCTTTCGCCGCTCAAGGCGATATCCTGGCGCGCTTCCGCGTGATCAATGTTAACCCCTCCGCCAGCTGGAGCAACTCTGGCGCGGTGCCGGGCCTGACGGTCGATGCCAAGGACAGCTGGGCGCCTGAGGTCGACTTCACCTATATGATCACCAACAATATCGGCGCCGAGCTGATTTTGGGCACTACTCGCCACGAAATCACCACCAATGCCTTCGGTTCCGTCGGCAAGGTGTCGGTGTTGCCGCCTACTTTGACCCTGCAATACCACTTTGCGCCGGACGCGACTTTCCGTCCCTATGTGGGCGCCGGCATCAACTACACCCGCTTCTACAATGAAGGCCTGCGCGTAGCTGCTGCCAAAACCGACCTGAGCGTGAAGAAGAACAGCTGGGGTCCGGCGCTGCAACTGGGCGCCGACTACGCGATCAACAAGAACTGGTTCGTCAACCTGGATGTCAAGAAAATCTGGATCAAGACCGACGTGACCGCCGATCAACTGGGCGGCGCCAAACTGGGCGAACTGAAGATCGACCCGTGGGTATTCGGTATCGGCTTCGGCACCAAGTTCTGATCGTAAAACCTTTACGAGCCCAAAACGCCCTGCGGGGCGTTTTTTCTTGCTTGTCGCGTTAGAATGGCCGCTTGAGAACTTTCAGACACTGGAGAAGCAAGATGACTGATTGGGTTGCCCAGGCGGTGCGCAAGATAGAGGCCGATTTCAATCGCTCCAGCGACACCCATTTGATCCCGCTGCCGATGCCCGGCGTGCCGGAGATCCAGTTGTATTTCAAGGACGAATCCACCCATCCCACCGGCAGCCTCAAGCACCGGCTGGCGCGCTCGCTGTTTCTGTATGGCTTGTGCAATGGCTGGATACGCGAAGGCAGCACCATCATCGAGGCTTCCAGCGGCAGCACCGCGGTGTCCGAAGCCTATTTTTCCCGTTTGCTGGGCCTGCCTTTCATTGCGGTGATGCCCAAGAGCACTTCGCAGGAAAAAATCCGCGCGATCGAATTCTATGGCGGTCGCAGCCACCTGGTCGACGATCCGGCCACCATTTACGACGAATCCAAACGCCTGGCGCAGGAACTGAACGGCCATTACATGGACCAGTTCACCTATGCCGAGCGCGCGACGGACTGGCGCGGCAACAATAATATCGCCGACACCATTTTCACCCAAATGGCGTACGAGCCCAATCCGGTGCCGGACTGGATCATTTGCGGCGCCGGCACCGGCGGCACTTCGGCCACTTTCGGCCGTTATGTGCGTTACCAGAAGCTGGCGACCAAGGTCTGCGTGGTGGACCCGGAAAATTCGGTGTTCTACGACAGCTTCCACACCGGCAGCGTCGACTGCCGCTGCGAAGGCGGATCCGGGGTGGAAGGCATAGGCCGGCCGCGGGTCGAGCCGTCCTTCATTCCCACCGTCATCGACGAAGTCATCCGGGTGCCCAATGTCGCCAGCTACGCCGCCATCCACTTCCTGGAAGAAGTGCTGGGGCGTCGTTGCGGCGGTTCCACCGGCACCAATTTCTACGGTGTGTGCGAGCTGGTCAGCCAGATGCGCAAGCAGGGCCGCAGCGGCTCCATCGTCACCCTGATCTGCGATGACGGCAACCGCTACCAGGACAGCTATTACAAGCCCGAATGGCTGCAAGCCAACGGCTTCGATATCTCGCCCTGGGTGGAGCGCTACCGCCGCTTCTTCAATGAAGGGCAGTGGTAAGCACTGTTTGGCGGCTCGTAGACGGCGAGATGCCGACAGTTGTTGTCAAAAAGCATCAATTATCTGAAGTGGAACCATGTTGCGCCGCATCGAAAACCGCCGAGCGGCGCAGCGTTTTTTGTTGAGAAAATAGCAACTTACCGGCCAGCGCAAAACGCTTGGTCCGCTTGATGGAAAAAATACGCTGAGGTCTTGAATTTTCAAGGGATTTCAACGGCCCCAGCTTTATCTTTTTTGTTAAACTGGCGCCCTTTTTCTTGGGCGGGGAAGATAGATGGCTCTCCTTGAAATCAAAAATGTCGTCAAGCGCTTCGGTGACTATACGGCGGTCAACAATGTCAGCCTGTCGGTAGAGGCTGGCGAATTCTTCACCCTGCTGGGCCCGTCCGGCTGCGGCAAGACCACCTTGCTGCGCATGCTGGCCGGTTTCGAACAGCCCGATGCCGGCCAGATCCTGCTGGACGGCCAAGACATGTCGCATGTGCTGCCGGAAAAGCGTCCGGTGCACACCGTGTTCCAGAGCTATGCCTTGTTCCCGCACATGACGGTGCGCGAGAACATCGCCTTCCCGCTGAAGATGGCCAAGTGGGACAAGGCCAAGATCGACGCCCAGGTGGACGAATTGCTGGAAGACGTGCGCCTGACCCAGTTCGGCAATCGCTATCCGCATGAAATGTCCGGCGGTCAGCGTCAGCGCGTGGCCATAGCCCGAGCCTTGGTCGATCGCCCGCGGCTGCTGCTGCTGGACGAACCGCTGTCCGCTCTGGACGCCAAGCTGCGCGAGGAAATGCAGCTGGAACTGATCAAGTTGCAGAAGGAAGTCGGCATCACCTTCGTCTATGTCACCCATGATCAGGGGGAGGCACTGGCGCTCAGCCACCGCATCGCGGTGATGAGCCATGGCCAGGTGGAGCAACTGGACGCGCCGGAAACCCTGTACAGCAAGCCCAAGAATCGCTTCGTCGC
This sequence comes from Chromobacterium sp. LK1, assembly GCF_001043555.1. NCBI lineage: Bacteria > Pseudomonadati > Pseudomonadota > Betaproteobacteria > Neisseriales > Chromobacteriaceae > Chromobacterium > Chromobacterium sp. LK1. The sequence goes on from NZ_LDUI01000008.1 coordinate 123,149, forward strand.
CGACTTCCTCGGCCAGTGCAATGTGCTGGAAGGCAAGATCAAGCGCGTGGACGGCGACACCATGCTGGTGGATCTGAAGGGCTGCGGCGAAGTGCGCTGCCTGGCGGTGCCCGATGTGCGCGAAGGTCAGACCGGCTGGCTGGCGCTGCGTCCGGAGAAGGTCAAGCTGGACAAGAACCTGCCGGCGGACGAGGGCGAGGCTCACTTCAAGGGCCGTGTCCACGATTGCCTGTATCTGGGCGACGTCACGCTCTACGTGGTGGAAGTGGGCGAGGGCGTGATGGTGGAAGCCATGCTGCCCAACAGCATTCCCGGCGTCGCCAAGTTCTTTGACGACAACGACATCGTGGAACTGGCCTGGCGTTTCGACGCCGGCAGCTTCCTGACGGAGTAAACGCGCATGGCGATTCGAGATCGATTCGGCAAGTGGGCGCTGTCGTGGCCGCCGCTGGTCTACCTGGTCCTGTTTTTCCTGGTGCCATCGCTGATCATGGTGGTGGCTGCCTTCCGCAATCCGGGCGATTACGGCGGCCTCGCGCCGATGTATTACCTCGAGGAAGGCAAGCTGGTCTGGGACCTGACCCTGGACAACTTCCGCCGTCTGGTGGAAGAGCCGCTCTATATCGAGCTGTTCATCAAGTCCGCCGGCTACGCGGCGACCACCACCGTGGTGTGCCTGCTGATGGCCTACCCGCTGGCCTGGCTGATCGCCCGCTCCGGCAAGAAATACCGCGACCTGATGCTGCTGCTGGTGATCCTGCCGTTCTGGTCCAACTTCCTGATCCGCATCTACGCCTGGATGATCATCCTGGGGCCGCAATCGGCGTTCACCAAGATGCTGAACGTGGTGGTGACCTCGCTGGGCTTCGAGCCGCTGCGTCTGCTGTTCACCCCGTTCGCCGTCATCGTCGGCCTGGTCTATGTGCACCTGCCCTTCATGGTGCTGCCGCTGTACGCCAATCTGGAAAAGCACGACATGGCCTTGCTGGACGCGGCGCAGGACCTGGGCGCCAACGCCTGGCAGCGCTTCTGGCGCGTGACCTGGCCGCTGAGCTTGCCCGGCGTGTTCGCCGGCTCGGCGCTGGTGTTCATTCCGGCGCTCGGCATGTTCGCGATTCCGGACATCCTGGGCGGCACCGACTCCATCATGATAGGCAATCTGATCAAGCAGCAGATTCTGGACACTCGCGATTGGCCGTTCGGCTCGGTGCTGTCCATCATGCTGACCGGAGGCGTATTGTTGATCGCGGCGCTGGGCGCGCTGGTAGGCAGAGGAGGCAAGAAACGTGGCTAAGAAACAATCGCGTTGGTTGTGGGCATCGGCCATGCTGACCTACGCCTTCCTCTATCTGCCGCTGGTCATCGTGGTGCTGTATTCCTTCAACGATTCCAGGCTCAATGCGGAGTGGGTGGGCTTCACCCTCAAGTGGTACGACAAGCTGTTCCACAATGAGAAAATGCTGAGCGCGGCGGCCAACTCGCTGATCATCGGCATCATCGCCAGCGCCTGCGCCACCGTGCTGGGCACGCTGGCCGGCATCGCGATGCACCGCTACAAGCTGCGCCTGCTGCCCTTCCTGGTGCTGACGCCCATCGCCATTCCGGAGTTGCTGATGGGGGTGTCGCTGGTGATCTTCTTCGTCATCGTCAACCAGTTGATCGGCATCCTGGAACTGGGCTTGATCACCATCCTGCTGTCCCACATTGCATTCTGCATCGGCTTCGTCGCCATCGTGGTGCGCGCGCGGATGCAAGGCATGGACGACAGCCTGGTGGAAGCGGCGCGCGATCTGGGCGCGACGCCGTTCCAGGCCTTCCGCCTGATCACCCTGCCCATCATCAAGCCGGGCATCATCGCCGGCGCTTTGATGGCCTTCACCCTGTCCATCGACGACTTCGTGATCACCTTCTTCACCGCCGGCGCCGGCGCCAGCATGCTGCCCTTGGAAATCTACTCCATGATCAAGATCGCGGTGACGCCGGAAGTGAACGCGGTGTCCAGTTTGTTGATGCTGTTGACCTTGGTGCTGATCGTCATCGCCTCGCGCGTGTCGCCCAGCGCGCTGCGGGCCAATGGCTGAGTCGTAGGGCCCCGGCCGGGCGACAAGGGAGCCGGCCGGTTTTTCATGTAGTCGCAATGCACTCGTGCAAATAGAAGGAAAACCGCAATGAAAAAAGTCCTCGTGACGCTTGCACTGGCCGTATCTGCTCAGGCGTATGCAGCGGAAGAACTGCATCTCTACAACTGGAACAACTACCTGTCGGAAAGCACCGCCAAGAATTTCGAGGCCTATTGCAAGTGCAAGCTGGTGCAGGATTTCTACGGCGACAATGAAGAAATGCTGGCCAAGCTGGCAGCCGGCGCCAAAGGCTACGACATCGTGGTGCCGACCGGCTTCGCGGTGGAGGCGCTGATCAAGCAGGGCAAGGCGCAGCCGCTGGACAAAAAACAGCTGCCCAACTTCAAGAACCTGAACGCCGGCTATCTGAACAGCTTCTTCGACAAGGGCAACCAGTACTCGGTCCCCTACGCCTTCACCACCACGCTGCTGGGCTACAACGAAACCAAGCTGAAAGAGCTGGGCTTGCTGGACAAGGCCAATAGCTGGGCGCTGATCTTCGATCCGGCCGTATTGGCCAAGCTCAAGGGCAAGATCACCGTGCTGGACTCTCAGCGCGAACTGGTGTCCGCCGCCTTGATGTATCTGGGCAAGCCGGCCAACTCCACCAATCCGGCGGACTGGAAGGCGGCGCGCGACGTGATCCTGAAGGCCAAGCCTTACTGGGCCGCTTTCAACAACCAGAGCTATATCAAGGAACTGACCGTGGGCAATATCTATGTCGCCTTCGGTTACTCCAACGATATGTACCAGGCGCAGCAGGATGCCAAGAAGGCTGGCCGCAAGTTCGGCGTCAACTTCTCCTTGCAGAAGGAAGGCAATACCTTGTCGCTGGACAACTTCGTGGTGTTGAAAGACGCGCCGCGCAAGGACCTAGCCTACAAGTTCATCAACTTCATGCTGGACGGCAAGAACGCCTCCGGTCTGACCAACGATATGGGCTCGGGCAATCCCAACGCCGCGGCCGGCAAATTCGTCAAACCGGAGCTGACCAAGGTGCACGCGATCTTCCCGACCGCGGGCGAACTGCCGCGTCTGCAACAGCTGAAGGATTTGAACGCCAAGGACCGCCGCGAGCTGAACAAGGTGTGGTCCGAGATCAAGCTGAAGTAAGCGCGATACTCTATATAGGAGAAAAGGCCGGGATTCCGGCCTTTTTTTATTCTCAGTCCCAGCGCCGACGCGCCAACTCGCCGATGGACGCGACACGGATGTCCACGTGAGCAGGACGCCGCACCTGCTTGCTGACCCAGATCGTTTTCATGCCCAGCTTCTTCGCCGTCAACAGATTGGGTAGCGAGTCCTCCACCATGATGCAGTGCCGCGGGTCCAGCCGCTCTTGCGCCAGAACTTTGCGGAAAGCGCTGATGTGCGGCTTGGGCACATAGTCCAATTGCTCGACGCCATAGATGGAGTGGAAATGCCGCTCAATCGCCAGGCGCTGCAGAATGCCCGTCACATAGTGATGCGGCCCATTGGAGAAAATCACCTTGCGGCCCGGCAGCGCGCGCAGCGACTCCGCCAGATTGTGCTCGGCGAACAGCCATTGTTCCAGTTCATCCAGCTTATGGGTTTCCAATAAGAAGTCGTGTGGATCGATATTGTGGTGAGTGACCAGGCCATGCATGGTGGCGCCGTATTGCGCCCAGTAGCGCTCCCGCAGCAAGCGCGCCTCCACCGCGTCCACTTGCAGATGTTTCATCATATAAGCGGACATCGCATGGCTGATGTGGGCGAAAATGCCGCCGCTGGCGTGGTGCAGCGTGTCGTCCAGGTCGAAAATCCAGTTTCTGTTGCGCATGATCGTGCTTCTTGAAGGGCGGACGAGGAGGGGAATTATCGGATTTTCAAGCCGGAAGCGACAGTCCCTACCAGTGCATGGCGGCTACGCTGAAATTCTTCATATGGATGATTCAATATAAATCATGGGGATAGCTTGCGAGAGGCCTCTTTTGTCAAAAATCTTTCACGAAAGGTGTTGACGGGTTTAGGGGGCTGACGTATAGTTCGCCTCCTC
>NZ_LDUI01000080.1:0-256 GCF_001043555.1 Chromobacterium sp. LK1
TCTGTTCAATCTGGGCGATGGCCAGGATGTCATCATCGACAAGGCGGATGCGGATATTGCGCGTGAGGAGTACCGCGATGAACTGCGCTTCGGCGCCGACATCAAGGAAAGCGACATCCAGGTGCTGCGCAGCGGCAACGACATGGTGTTCCGCCACGTCAATGGCCAGGACAGCGTGACGGTGAAGGATTGGTTCGCCGATCGAGTGTATTGGATCGAGCAGATCACCTTCGCTAGCGGCGTGAAGTGGACGGCG
>NZ_LDUI01000081.1:0-983 GCF_001043555.1 Chromobacterium sp. LK1
CAGCTCGCCGGCGCGGTCTGCCGCGACAACAGCGCGCGCGGCGTCGATCAGGTTCTGTTGCATCACGCAATCTCCTTGAATAGGTCGTTCTGATGCAGCGCGGCGCTGCATGCGGGGTTGAGCCATACGCATTCCGTCCTGACTGCTGTGCCGCGGCCGGCGCTGATCCGGCTGCCTGTCGTGTGCTGTTCCCAGCCGGCCAGAGCCTGCTCGTATAGGTCCGACGGGTAGCCGCTCAGCACAACGTAGCCGTCCAGGCCCAGCAGCACGTCCAGCAGCGCGCGGTGATCGTCGTTGCTCATCTCGTGCCGGTAGTAGCCACGGCCGCCGCTCCGAAGAGCGCGGGTTTCATGCACGTAGGGAGGGTCAACGAAGTGAAGCGTGTCTCGCGCGTCATGCTGGCGCATGACGTCAACGGCCGGCCGGTTTTCGATCATCACGCCGGCCAGGCGCTGGCCAACGTCAGCGAGCTGGTCCGGGTAGTAGGCCCATAGATGCTGCGCGGTGCCGTACTCGCGCCGGCTGTCGATACGAAACCCGGCAATTCCATCAGTAGCCGCAGACGATCCGAATCCCATTTGAGCGCGAACAGCCAGGCGCCTGGCGCGCTCTACCGGCTCATCTGACGGCTCTACAGCCTGTTCAAACTCGCTGCGGCTGTACGGTGTCAGGGTGACGGCCTCGATCAGCATCGCGCGCTGGCGAGGATTCCGCAGCACACGGAAGAAGTTGCTGACGTCGCCGTCCAAGTCGTTGTAGATCTCGGCGTATGCGCGTGGCTTCTGGAGCAGTACGCCGGCGGCGCCGCCGAACGGCTCGACATAGCAGCGGTGCGGCGGGAAGAAGCCCATGATCCACGGCGCCAGCCTAAACTTCGCGCCGTGGTAGCGCAGCGCCGGGCGAGTGACTGCCATGGTCACTCTATGCAGAGCCTCAGCCCGCCAGCGCCCAGCCGGCGCCGGCCCAGGTCGATCAGCAGGCGC
>NZ_LDUI01000082.1:0-4886 GCF_001043555.1 Chromobacterium sp. LK1
CCTCCTTAGCCTGCGTTTTGTACCAGCCGATTTCAGCAGCGGCGCGAGTGACTGCGAGCATCAATGCTTGCTCTGCCGTCTGTTCCCCATTGCAGAACCGCTCAGTCTTCACCGCAGCCTCCACTTTGTGATTTGCGCCAACCACTACGGTTACTACGCCCGCGGCTCGATCAACCTCGACAAGCAGACCAAGCACGCAAATCAGTCGCATCGCGTCTTCAAAGCTTTCTCGCGGATCGAACTCATCACCCGTGCAGTGATCCGCCAGCCATTGGCGCTCGCCGCTCACTTCGTCCAGCAACCCTAGATAGCCGGCGGCTTCGGCGGCCAGCTCTATCTGCTCGTATGGGTTCGTAATTTCGGGCATGCTCACTCCCAATAGAAAAGGGCCGCCGCGGCGACCCATCGAATTACCATCCGGCCATCTGCGCGATAGCCGGTGTGGACCCAGCAGCCGGTCATGCGGCCACCCTCCGCCGCGAACGCAGCGCATCGTCAATCCGTCGGCCAAGCCATTGAACGACCGGCACCGCCTTGCTGTTGCCTATCGCCTTATAGCGCGGGCCATCCGCTGCGGGTTTGCCACGGAACGGGACATCGGTGTAGCCGTCGGGGAAGCCCTGCAGGCGCTCGCACTCGGTCGGTGTCAGGCGGCGGACGGACATATCCACCAGAGCGGCGGGGTATCCCTGACCGGGCTTTCCGCCACCGGCGGTTATTGACCAGCAGTATTCGGTGAGCCTGACCTCTGCCCGCTGATTCTCGCTCACGGCCAAAGCCACCCCATGCTGCGCGCTGGCCTGCAGCGTGAACATTGGATCGCCATTGTCGCCAATTCCCATCCCTGCGCGTTGGTCAGTCGTACTCGCTCCAGTGCGCTTGCCGACTTCGAGCAACGGGTAGACGACCGCATTTTCCTGCCCCTGGTTGCGGCCCAGCGTATGAGCGAGGTTCACGGTTACGTCAGGGTCTTGCGTGCCGTGAACAGACAGAACAGGGATGATCGGCTGGCCACGCCCTGTGCCGTCCTCGCTGGCGTCGAAGCCTTCCGCCTTGAGCGTGTGAGTGATATCGCCAGTGACGCACTGAACCGGAATGAGTAGGCCGCTCTCCGCATCCTGCTGTGTTGCAGATCCCGCCGCCTTCCCATTGGCCTGCAACGTGCCGGCCAGCGGCTGGACGGCAAACGTATCAAACTCGAAATCAATACGCTGACCCTTCGAAGTCAGGCAGGCGGCAACGTCAAGGCTGCCGGCAGTGCGGCCCCCGCCAAAGCATTCGATAACGTGGTTTGCAGCGGCTTCGTCTGGTCCAATCCTCCAACCGCCACCACTTGAAGCGCCCGTAGTAATGGCTCCGGCAAGTCGCGCTTGCGCTTCTCTGCTCGGCGCAGAATCCCGGCGCACGCCGTCGAACTCAAAAAGTACCGCTGCGGGATCAAACCCTTTTCGAGCACTTGCGACAACGAAGACACGTCGGCGGCGTTGGGCCACTCCGAAATATTGGGCATCGAGGACTCGCCACGCGACTGCGCGCGAGGGTCCAAACACACAACCAGCGTTCGTCCATTTTTTCCCTGCGGGCTGCAGCTCGCAATCTTCGCCGGCAAGCGCGCCCAGGAAGCAGCCAAAGGCGTTATCTTTTGACGAAAGGACGCCGGGGACATTTTCCCAGACGACAACTGCTTCGGGCTCTCCTCGCCGGCGTCGAATAAAGTCAATTGCATCTGCCAGCTCCACGTATTTGATAGTCAGCGCACCCCGGTCATCGGCCAGGCCTTCGCGCAGGCCGGCCACGCTGAACGCCTGGCACGGAGTGCCACCGACCAGCAGCTCCGGCGCCTCAACTTCGCCGATGAGGACGCGCCGAGAGATCCTAGTCATGTCGCCCAGGTTTGGCACATCGGGGTAGTGATGAGCGAGCACGGCTGACGGAAACGGCTCGATCTCTGCCAGCCATGCCGCCGACCAGCCCAGCGGATGCCAGGCGGCGCTGGCGGCTTCGATGCCGCTGCAAACTGATCCGTAGCGCATGTTGATTCCTACAAAAGCAAAGCCGCCCGTGTGGGCGGCAAGTTGATCGGAGCGCCGGGATTGAGCCGGCGCCAGGCGGCGAGGTCGTCGTCGGTCATGAGGTCACCTTCTTGTAGATATTGAGCTGCCGCTCCCTCCGCACAATCCGCAGCAGCCCAGCGTTGACCGCATCAGTGCAGATCAGCCGCGCCGACTCGATGCTGAGGCAGAGCAACTTGGCCACGTCCGCGCTCGTGAACTCGCCGCGCGGCATGTCTTCGACCCTGTGCTCCACCCGATCCAGCGAGTACCGCGCGCCGGCGGGCCGCCGCTTCTTCGGCTCCGGCCGGTAGAAGAGATGCGCGAGCCCGGGGACGACGCGCGGCTCGCTCGTGATGTCGGGGTACATCACGCCGCGGCCTCGCGAACCAACTGGATCACGTTGTCGCGAGACTCCGGCGACAGGCTGGCCACGGCCAAGGCGGCTTCCAGTTCCTTTATGCGCAGGTCAGCCGCTGCGAGTTGAGCCTCCAGCTGTTTTACCTCTACTTCGCTCGAGCTCAAGCAAACATTTGCCGGCAGCAGCTTGCTTCTTTCGTTGGTCATGGTTTGGCTCCTTCCTGGGCGCCGTGGGCGCCCAGGTGTGATTCGGTGATTACGCGGCCGCTGCAGTGTCAGCGTCGTTGCTGCTATTGGCGTCCAACTGCTCCAGCGTGCCGCCGGCGTCCAGCCAAGCCTGTACCCATGCCGGCTTACGGCCGCGGCCGGTCCACGTCAGACGGGAGTCGTCGGGGTGCTGGTAGCGCACCGCCGGGCCGGTGGTAGTGGCCGGCGCATCGGGTTTCGGTCCGTCACCGGCGCTCGGCTCTGCCTGGTCCCCGCCGGCCAGCTCCTTGTGAAACTCTTTCCAGCCTTTGACCCATTCGATGCACAGCGCTCCGGACATGATCGGGCAATCGCTCTCAGGCTTGCCGGCCAGTGCCGCGTCGTAGCCGTCGTCAAATGCTTTGTCGAGCTGTTCCTCGGTCGGCGTTTCATCGCCCGGCGCCGGCAACTGCGGCGCGTCGGCCACGAACTCGGCGTCGACAACATTGCCGCCGAAGATGTCGCCCATGCCGCCGCCGTCGTTATTGTGGTACTCGTGACCGAGGTCCATCGCGCGCTGGTCCGGTTCGCCGACGATCTCGTCCATGCCACCCAGGTTTTCGTCGGCGTTGGCCACCACCAGCAGGCAAGCCTTGCCGGTGGCGCGCAGCAGGTCGACGATGCCGGGTTCGTTCTGGTTGACCTTGAACTGGACCTTCACGCCGTCTTTGCTGACGAATTGCTCCAAGTTGGCCGGCACGGTGACGCGACCTTCAGAGCTCAGCAGATGGATTGCCATTCTGACGTTCGACTCGACGCGCTTGCGCATACGCTCGATCACGTCGTCCTGCTTGGCCTGGCTGAGCTTCTGCCAGACATCCGGCAGCAGCTTCACTTCAGCTACCAGCGCGCTGAGCAGGTCTTTACCGATGGTGTCGGAGGTCATCGCGCGGAAGTCTTTGTTGTCTTGCATGGGGTGATCCTTTCAGATTGAGGAGGCAATGCGTTCTAAGTGATGGCGCTGCAGACTGCTGATGTGCATGCCCATGCCGTACTGCTTCAGCCGGGCTTGCATGGTTTCGATGAAGTCGCGGTCCCAGTCGCTGCTGGCGTTGGTTTCCGCGTCTGAGAGAAGATCGCGCAGCCGGTCGGGCGTATAGAGCGAGCTGGCCGGCCGCGTGGAGATGACGCGGCTCATGGGTTAATCACCCAACAGCTCAGCCCGGCGCGCGTGATACAGGTCGCTCAGCTGCTGGAAGGCTTCGCCATCGGCAATGCCGCTGAACTCGTCGGCCATCAAATCCAGCGTGTCTACGTCCTTGCAGTTGCCGATCCGGGTCTTGAAGCCGTCCAAGTCGAAACCGGGAGCGCCTGCGGCTGCAGCCGGCGCGGCCTGGGCGCGCAGTTCCTCGACTCGCTGCTGATAGCGCTTCACCGCGACGGCGCAGTCCTGCTCTCCCAGCTGGCCGACCATCTCCTTCGCGGCCTGCATCTGAGCCCGCCCGCCGGCCGTGCTGATAGCAAGCAAGACGTCGTCCAAGCTTGGGGCTGGCAGAGCGGCCGGCGCAGGCTTGGCCGCAAGACGCTGCTTGAGCTGAGCCGTTCGCGTAGCCGGCGCGGCAGCGGCCGGCGCACTATTGGCGCGCGGCGTGATGTCGCGCTCTGCTGGGCGCTCTGCCAGCTCATCGGTGGTGTAGACGCCCAGAATTGCACCGGGTGTCGTTGCCCGCGCCCAGTTCTTGACCTGCAAGTAACCCATCTGCTGTTTCGGGTTCGTCTTCCAGAGAGGGGAATTCTTAACGGTGACTTCGCTGATCTTCAGCCACTCGTTCCAGACCAGATCCGACTCGCCGGCGGGAATAGCAGCCACCCGACATTCCAGGTGATTTCCCTCGCCGCGGTATTCGTAATGAAACCGCCCCTTGATTGCGCCGGTGGCCTGCAGGACCGCATTGACCAGTTGCGCCTCGTAGCCCAACGCGCCATTCACAATGTGGGTCTTCTGCCCCACCGCGAATGGGTTCATCTTCCACTGCATCGCCTGCATAACCACTGCCATGCAGTCACCAGGGCTGTTCTGCAGGTGCTTCGGGATCGTCGCCTTCCCGCTGGCCATGATCTCGGCCACCCGCATCATGCGGTCGATGCTGCCATCGTCTAGCACCAGCGCAGAGGTGGAGGTCTCGTGGCCATGGAACGCCGGCACCTCGGTGACGGCCTCGTGTTCAATCAGTTCGCTCATGCTGCTTGCTCCTTTTGCCCCTTCGCCTTCTTGTGGCGGAAATCGAT
>NZ_LDUI01000083.1:0-326 GCF_001043555.1 Chromobacterium sp. LK1
CGCGGTTCGGCCTTGCCATTGCTGCGCGGCTGGGTGAGGAAGCCCTGGTTGAGTTGGGTTTTGCCCGGTTCGCTCGATAGCTTGGCGCGGACTTCGCCCGGGGTGTCGTCGAACAGCAGTTCGTTGTACTGGCCGCCCTGGTGTTCTTTGGATTTGATGCCGGACAGCGTCTTGTTGGCCGGCAAGGCGCCGGCGCCGCTGAAGTCCGGGGTGGCGTGGCTGCCGTTGTAGAGCACGCCGGTAATCACCGGGCGGTCGATATCGCCTTCGATGAAGTCGACCAGCACTTCCTGGCCGATGCGCGGGATGAATTGATGGCCCCAGCC
>NZ_LDUI01000084.1:0-503 GCF_001043555.1 Chromobacterium sp. LK1
TCGATCTGCGCGCCGCCCATCTGGGCCTGCAAGCCTTGCTCACCCTGCTGCAACGCCGCGACGAGCCGCTGCTGTTCAGCAGCGAGGAAGCGCAGGCCTTGCTGGAGCCGGTGCAGCAGCGCTTGAAACAGGGCCTGAGCCAGGTCAATCGATTGTTCTGACGGTTTGGATGGAGGGCACTGCCATGATGAAGCTATTGAAGCAGCACAACGACGCGCTCAAGCGCGCCGCGCGCTTGATCATCGCCTACGAGGCGCGCATCGGAGCGATTGCCTTGGTGGATGATCACCCGGCGTATCCGGCCAACACCGCGGCGATCAATCAGGAGATCAAGCAGGCGCTGGCGGAGTTTCGCCGTTGGCAGCAACGGCATGGCGATCAGGAATGCGCCCACGCCGCCATCCTGGCGATGTGGGCGTCCGGCGCGTGGCGCAACCGGGATACTTGCGCGCGGCTGTGCTACCGGCAGGCGGGGTTCAGCAATATGGCGCTGGCGCGCCAGG
>NZ_LDUI01000085.1:0-256 GCF_001043555.1 Chromobacterium sp. LK1
CACCCGCGAACTGACGCGATGGCGCAGCAGCGCGAACGGCGGTTCGATGGTCAGCTGGTAGCGGCTGAAGCCGCCGTCCGAACCCAGGCTCTGCACCTTGGACACCACGCCGCAGCGCAGGCTCTCCGCGCCGGCGGCGTCGAGGATGCCGAGGCGGGCCGGCAGGCCGAGCAGGGTCTTGAGTTCGATCGCGCCGTCCGGAGATAAACACAGCAGCTGGTAGGCGTAAGGACGCGACACGCCTTCCTCGCCGGCC
>NZ_LDUI01000086.1:0-612 GCF_001043555.1 Chromobacterium sp. LK1
TCCGCTTTTTCGCTCGTTTTCGCCTCGTCTCGCGAGATCGTAAACACGTTCTTAAACCGCGCTCCCGCGCGGCCCCTCCCGCCGTCTCCCCCTTCCCCTCACAGCCCCGCCCCCAGCGGGCGGGAGCCTGTGCTTTCCCTTCCCCTCCCATCATCAGGAGCGTTTCATGCAAGATACCCAGCCCATCCTCCCTTCCGAGCCTATTGAATCGTCCACCGACCACGCCGCCGACGCGGCGCCGGCCACCGCCAGTCCGTCGTTCGACCCGCAGCAGGAAATCTGGGCGCGCCAGGCCAGCCAGCCGCAATTCAACGCGTTCACGTCCTAATCGCTCACCCTATAGGAGATTCTCATGCGTGAAGTCATCAAGCCCGTACCCACGCCGGACGCGCTGTTTCACGACGGCAACCCCAGCAGTGGCGAATTGGGCACCATCGTCGGCGCCGACTGGCTGAACAATGTGCAGTCCGCCGTCATCGCCAACCAGGAAGAACTGCTGAACGTGGTCAAGAGCAGCGGCCAGAGCGCCAACCCGGCGCGCAAGGACCAATTGCTGCAGGCGGTGCAGCAGATCGCCTGGGGGAGCGCCAGCAGGCCGACCACGCTGGCCGG
>NZ_LDUI01000087.1:0-438 GCF_001043555.1 Chromobacterium sp. LK1
GAGTTAACTCTACGTTTCCTTTTCGCCGTCTTTATATATTCGGCTTCTTCAGTTTGTTAAAGATCGGGCGTTAAAAATACAACGCAAACACAATCAAGCTGTTTTGCAAACTCGCTTGTGTTTGAGTTGTGGTGGAGGATGACGGGATCGAACCGACGACCCCCTGCTTGCAAAGCAGGTGCTCTCCCAACTGAGCTAATCCCCCTCTAAACCTGAAATGCTGCGTTGAAACACGCCTCGTGTGCATCAGCACACGTCGTCGCCTTTTGCCTTGCCTTTCAGCTTTATTTGTGCGGCCGGATCACTCCGACAACAGAAATTCTGGTGGGTCTGGTTGGACTCGAACCAACGACCCCCGCCTTATCAAGACGGTGCTCTAACCAGCTGAGCTACAAACCCATTTCTTGTTCAGCCATCGCTGGCTGACGCCCTTAACTA
>NZ_LDUI01000088.1:0-1165 GCF_001043555.1 Chromobacterium sp. LK1
GCGGCAACTACGCCCAGATCGAAGCAACCGGCAATAACGCCGTGGTGGCCGCGGCCGCAACCGTGCGCGAAGTCATGCTGGGGGAGGGTGGCTGCGCCGCAATTGCGTACAACGATGGCACACGAACCCGCTTTGCCCTGGCGTATGTGGGCGAAAACGGTATCGAGGCCGGCGTGAAGTATCGCCTCAATGACCAGCACCAGTTTGAGGCCGTCATTGATGACCAGGAAGAAGAGGAGGCGGCATGACTGCGATTTCGCGCGACGAATGGCTCGCACTGCGCAACACCGGCATCGGCGGCAGCGACGCCGGCACTGTGCTGGGCGTGAACCCATACAAAACCGCGTATCAGCTCTATCTGGAAAAGCGCGGCGAGCTCCAGCCGGAAGACATCGACGACAAGGAGGCGGTGATCGCCGGCCGCGACCTCGAAGACTACGTTGCCCAGCGTTACAGCCGGCGCACCGGGCTGAAGGTCGAGCGCTGCAACACCATGCTGCGCCACCAGGATCATCCGTTTGTTCTGGGCAATTTGGATCGCTTGGTGTGGGAAGGCGACAAGCGACCGCAGCACCGCGGCGAGATCCGCACGCGGCATTTGCTGGAGTGCAAGACCGCCCTCGGTCGTTTCATCGACAAGTCGGCATGGGGTCCGGATGGCACCGACGAAGTGCCCATGACCTACCTCGTGCAGTGCCAGCACTACATGGCGGTGACCGACGCCGAGCTGTGCGACCTGGCTGTGCTGATGTCCGGCCCGGAGTTCCGCCTCTATCACATCCGGCGGGATAACGAGCTGATCGCGGAGCTGATCGCCCGCGAAGCGGAGTTCTGGCTGCGCGTTCAGACGGGCACGGCGCCGGAACTGGATTGTGATCACGCGACCACGCCCGACCTGCTTGCCAAGCTCTACCCGGGGACGAACGGTGAGGAAATAGTCCTGCCGGACAGTGCCGCTCACTGGAAGGCAGTCATGGACGAGGCGAACGAGCAGAAAAAACTGTACGAGGCCGTGGCCACCGGCGCCAAGAACCACTTATTGGCCCAGATGGGAGAGGCTGCCGTGGGCAAACTGCCGGACGGCTCGCAGTTCACCCGTAAGGCGATCAACCGCGACGCTTACACCGTTGACGCCGTGACCTACATCGATTTCCGCCACAAGAAG
>NZ_LDUI01000089.1:0-575 GCF_001043555.1 Chromobacterium sp. LK1
GATGGCGGGGGTGGGGTGATGCATGAATCTCTCCTCCTTGCGGCTGTGGCAGCCTGCTGTAGTTGTGTGCCGCGTGTGGGCGCGGCTCTGCTGAGTGTGGCAACATCCATGCCAGCGGACGCATTTTTTAATTGCATGAATTTAAAGGGGTTTTGCGCTTGCTCGCGGTGACGAAAACCGTCAATACTGCAACTATTCATAAAAACGCCGAATTTTCGGCGCCCGCGCTTGTGATGCGGAGTAGAGGGGGAGGCATGGACGCGGACCTGAGCCAGGGCATTGCGCTGTTTGGCGATTTCTTTGACGCGATCGGCCTGTCGGTGGCCATCATCGACCAGGACGGGCGCTACGCCTATTACAACCAGGAGTGCTCGCAGCTGGACGAGTACACCGCGGAGCAGGCGCTGGGGGCCTATTTGCTGGAGCTGTACCCGGAGCTGGACGAGAGCAATAGCACCTTGTTGCAGGCGCTGCGGCAGGGCCGCAGCTACCGCAATCATTACCAGCGTTATCGCAACCCCAGGGGCAAGGCGGTGCATCAGGTGCACACCACGCTGCCGCTGAAGCGCGCCGAC
>NZ_LDUI01000009.1:0-58742 GCF_001043555.1 Chromobacterium sp. LK1
ATGCTCATGTACCACTTGTACATTCCGCTTCTTCAGCCGTTTTCGTCTTGTCTCGCCTTTGCTCACGAGACTTTGAACAGGCTCTGATAGCGGCGAAATACCCGAGCGTTTCAATGGGTTATTCTACTTTTCGTCCGCGCGCGGGTCAATTTGCTTGACCGCTTGCGGCTGGTTCGCGTGCCACTGGCGCAGGAAAATGTGTACCTGGCCGTCGTACAGCGCGCGGCGGGTGATCAGCCGCGACACATTGGACGCCAGCAGCGCGGTGGCCATCAGCGGAATGATCATTGCCGAGGAGTCGGTCATTTCCATCACGATGATGAAGCCGGTCATTGGTGCGCGGGTCATGCCGGCGAAAAAGCCCACCATGCCCAATAGCACGATCAAGGTTTGCGGCAGGAAGGGCAGCAGATTGGCCATGTTCAGGCCGAAGCCGGCGCCCACCGCCAGCGAGGGCGCGAACATGCCGCCGGGCACCGCGCTGATGAAGCTGATGAACATGCTGAGCAGCTTGAGCAGGCCGTAGCCCTGCATGCCGGCGCCGCTGCCCTCGATGATTTCGCGGGCGCGGAAATAGCCGGTGCCGAAGGTGATGCCGTCGCTGGCGATGCCTATCACCGCCAGCGCCAGGCCGCAGCCGGCGGCGAACAGCACTGGTTTTTGCAGGCGCCAGCCATGCAGCGGACCGGGCAGGCGCTGGGTCAGCGCCAGCATGATGCGGCAGCAGACGCCGCCAAGCAGGCCGCCGATGACGCCGCAGACTGGGATGGCCAGCCAGGACTGCTCCAGTTCCATATTCACCGACACCATGCCGAAATAGCTGTAATTGCCGAGGATGGCGGTGGCGGTGAGGCCGGACACGATCACGGAAAGCAGGATGGTGGAGCTGGCGCGCAAATCGAAAGTGCGGCCCATTTCCTCGATGGCGAACACGATGCCGGCCAGCGGCGCGTTGAAGGCGGCGGCCACGCCGGCGGCGCCGCCGGCCAGGATGAAGCTGCGCGCCGCGCCCTCGTGGCGCAGCGCCGCGTGGCGGTTCAGCGAATACTTGATCGCGGCGCCGACCTGCACGATGGGGCCTTCATAGCCGAAGGTGGCGCCGGAGCTGATGCCGATCAGGGTCAGCAGCATTTTGCCTATGGCGGCGCGTATGGTCAGGATGCGTTCGCGCAGCGCCTGCATGCCGCCTTCCAGCGCGGCGATGGATTGCGGGATGCCGCCGCCGGCGGAGCCTGGGAAATAATGGCGCATCAGCCAGATGGCCAGCGCCAGGCCGGCCGGGGTGATCAGCAGGCTCCAGTACGGCGAGTTGTCGTAGATGCGGGTGAAGATGGCGTGCGACAGATGGCTGCCGTTGGCGAAGACGCTGGCCATCAGGCCAATCAGAATGGCGGCGGTCCAGATCGGGATGTGGCGGCGCCACAGGACTGCGGACAAGTAGAGGTAACGCAGGCGGCGCTGGACGCGGCTGCGGACTTGTCTGGCAGTGGGAGAATCTGGCATGGAGCCGGCCTTTGCGGATGAATATGTGAGGTTTTGCTAATATTCAATGGTAAGGCGTATTGCCTGGAATGACAAACCCCGGCCGCATCAAGGGCCGGGGTTCTCGCATGCTCAGGCGGTTTTTTCCAGCACCGCGGCGAAGAAACCGTCGGTATTGTGCTGCTGCGGCTTCAGTTCCAGGTAGTCGCCCATTTGCAGCGGGATCTTCTGTTCCGCCAATACCTCGTCCATTTTCACCAGCTTGAACTCGGGATGGTCGGCCAGGAAGGCGGCGACGATATCCTGATTCTCCTGCGGCAGCAGGCTGCAAGTGGCGTAGACCAGGCGGCCGCCGGCGCGCACCAGCCGGCAGGCGGAGGCCAGGATGGACGCCTGCTTGGCGTTCAGCTCGGCCACGCTGTCCGGGCTCTGGCGGAATTTCAGGTCCGGGTTGCGGCGCAGCGTGCCCAGGCCGGAGCAGGGCGCGTCCACCAGCACGCGGTCGGCCTTGCCGGCCAGGCGCTTGACCTTGGTGTCGTTTTCCGAGGCCAGCAGCTGCGGATGGACATTGGACAGGCCGGAGCGCGCCTGGCGCGGCTTCAGCTTGGCCAAGCGCTTTTCCGAAACGTCGAAGGCGTACAAGCGGCCGCTGGAGGCCATCTGCGCGCCCAGCAGCAGGGTCTTGCCGCCGGCGCCGGCGCAGAAGTCGACGACCATTTCGCCGCGGCGAGCGCCGGTGATCAGGCCCAGCAGCTGGCTGCCTTCGTCCTGCACTTCGAACACGCCGGCCTTGAACAGCTCGTGCTTGGCCAGCGAGGGCTTGCCCTTAAGACGAATGCCCAGCGGCGAGTAGGGCGTGGCTTCGCATTCGAGGCCGTCGGCCTGCAGCCGGCCCAGCAATTCGTCGCGCTTCATTTTCATGGTGTTGACGCGCAGGTCCAGCGGCGCGCCTTCGGCCAGGCCCTTGCCCAGCGCGATCACTTGTTCCGGCGTCTGTTCGCCCAGGCGTTCTATCACCCACTGCGGCAGTTCGGCGTCCACTTCCAGGCTGGCCGGCAGCGTCTTGCCCTTGATCTGGCCCAGCCATTCCTTTTCGCCGGCGCTGGCGGCGTCGCCCAGTTCCTTGACGTTGAGCTTGTGGATCTTCAGCAGGGCCACCAGGGCCAGCCGGCGCGGGGTGGCCTTGTCCGGCGCGATCAGCGCGCGCAGCTGCAAGAGGCGGCGCAGCGCGCCGAAGGCGGTTTCGGCGATGATGTGACGGTCGTTGGCGCCCAGCTTGCTGTGTTCGCGGAAATAGGCCGACAGCACCGCGTCGGCCGGGCGGTCGAAGCGTATCATCTGGCCGATGACGGTTTCGATATGTTTCAGTTGATGGTGATTAATAGTCATTCTTGTGTTTTCTCGTGGGTTGCGGCGGCAGCTTCCATTGCGGCGCGCCGTTCACGTCGATGCGGAAAGCCCTGAGGTCGATCCGTTTATCCTTGTCGGTGCGCTTGATGCGCACCGGCAGATTGGAGAATTCCGGCGCCAGCCAGAATTCATTAATGTCGCCGTCGCCCTCGGCGCGGAACACGATGACCCGAATCTTGCCGGCGCCGGTGTCGTAAACGGCTTCGCCGCTGGGGCGCATCGGGTACTCGTACACTTTTTTGCCGGTGGTGATCTGGATGGGCGCGGGGCCCAGTTCACCGCCTTTCAGCCCCAGCTGGAAAGCCAGGCTGAACACGTCCTGTGCGCCGGGCTTCAGCTCCAGCAGTTTGTCGCTCTGGTCGCCGTAGCGCAGCTGACCCGCATTGTAGTCGAAATGCGCGGACTCTTTGGCTTGCTCGCCACGCCAGGCTTGCAGGCTGTCCGGCCGCAACCCGTTTTTTAGCTGGAAGCCACCCTCGGAAAGATAGCGCAGCTTCGGGCCGATGAAGGGGCTGGCGCTGATGTCCAGGCGGTAGCCGCCGTTGCCGCGGCTCCATTCCAGCGTGCCGGTGCCGGCCATGACCGAACCCCAGAACACTTGGTAGCCCAGTGTGGCCTGGCGCGGAAAGCCGCGCAGCGCGCCCTTGGGGTGAATGTAGCCGTCATCGGCGGCGGTTTCGGCCACCGGCGCGCTGGCCTCGTCCTTGTCGTTCACCGCCATCTCGTCCGCGACCGGCGCCGACGAGGCGATCTTGATGTCGGCGTCCGGCGCCGAAGCCTCGCGCTTGGCTTCCGCCTGCGGCGCGCTGCTGTCCTTGCTTGGCTGCGCCTGGGCGAGGATGGCCTCCGACGCCGCTAGCGGCGCCGATGCCTCCGCCTTCTTGGCGGCGGACTTGGGCTTGGCCGGCGCCGGCTTGGGCGTGGCCGGCCGCAGTTGCGCCACCGCGCCTTGCGGCTCCGGCTTGGCCGCCGGCTCATCGGCGTCCAGTGCCTGCATCTTGACGCTGATGCTGCGCAAGTCCTGATCCGGCGGCAGTTCCAGCTGCACTTCCGGCAGCAGGCCGGAACCCAGCACGCCAAGGTGAATGGCGAGCGACAGGGCCAGGGCCAGCAGGATCAGGCGACGGCTGCTCATGAACTCAGGGCGCGGGCGCCATCAGGCTGCCGGCAAGGGCGGCGCGGCTGGCGATCTTGCCGGCGACGATGTTCAGTTCCCCGGCGACGAAGCGGCGCACCGCGGCCGGGTAGAGCTGGTGTTCCAGTTGCAGCACGCGTTCGGCCAGGGTGTCGGCGCTGTCGCCGTCCAGCACTTCCACCACGCCCTGGGCGACGATGGGGCCGTGGTCCAGCTCGGCGGTGACGAAGTGCACGGTACAGCCGGCCACCTTGCAGCCCATCTCCAGCGCGCGCTGGTGGGTGTGGAGGCCGGTGAAGGCCGGCAGCAGGGACGGGTGCACGTTCAGCATGCGGCCTTCGTAGCGGCGGGTGAAGCCGGCGCTGAGAATGCGCATGAAGCCGGCAAGCACCACCAAGTCCGGCTGGTGGCTGTCTATCAGCTGCGCCAGCGCGGCGTCGAAGTCTTCGCGACTGGCGAAGGCCTTGTGGTCCAGCGCGGCGGTGGCGATGCCGCGCTCGGCCGCCCAGGCGAGCCCGGCGGCGTCGGGTCGGTTGGAGATCACCGCGGCGATGCGCGCGCCGGCGATCTTGGCGTCGACGATGGCCTGCATATTGGAGCCGCGGCCGGAAATCAGGATGACGATATTCTTCATGATGGAATCGACGGAGACGTTGCCAGATAGTGTTCCCAGTCGGCGGCATCGGTGATGCAGCGCAACTGCTGTTCGTGCCAGCCGCCGCCCAGGTCCAGGCAGCGGTCTAGCTCGGTCAGGATGACGGCCTCGCGATAAATGACAAACGCCGCCAGCAGGGCCAGCGGCGCCAGTAGCATCCAACGCAGCGCTTTAGGCGATCTGAGTTTGATGTTCGCCTCCATCGCGGGCGCGCACCGCGCCGATCCGGTACACGGTCTCGCCTTCGGCCTGCAGCAGCGCGGCGGCCTGTTCGGCGTGTTCCGCCGCCACGATCACCACCATGCCGATGCCGCAGTTGAAGGTGCGGTACATTTCCTGGCTGTCGACCTTGCCCTCTTGCTGCAGCCACTGGAACAGCTTGGGCTGCGGCCAGGCGGCGGCGTCGATCTGGGCGACGACATGTTCCGGCAGCACGCGCGGAGTGTTCTCGGTGATGCCGCCGCCGGTGATGTGGGCCATGCCCTTGACCGGCAGCGCCTGCATCAGCTTGAGCAGGGGCTTCACATAGATGCGGGTGGGCGCGATGATGGCGTCGCGCAGGCTGCGGCCGTCCTCGAACGGCGCGTCCAGCTCAGGCTGGGCGCGGTCTATGATCTTGCGCACCAGCGAGTAGCCGTTGGAGTGCACGCCGTTGGATTTCAGGCCCAGCACCACGTCGCCCGGGGCGATGTCGCGGCCGCTGATCACGGCGCTCTTCTCCACCACGCCGACGGCGAAACCCGCCAGATCGTATTCGCCGGTCGGGTACATGCCGGGCATTTCCGCGGTCTCGCCGCCGATCAGCGCGCAGCCGGCCTGTTCGCAACCAGCGGCGATGCCCTTGATCACGTCGGTGGCTTGAGGCACGTCCAGTTTGCCGCAGGCGAAGTAGTCGAGGAAGAACAGCGGTTCCGCCCCTTGCACCAGGATGTCGTTGACGCTCATTGCCACCAGGTCGATGCCCACGGTATCGTGACGATTCCAGTCGAAGGCCAGTTTCAGCTTGGTGCCGACGCCGTCGGTGCCGGAAACCAGCACCGGCTCCTTGTATTTCTTGGAAATCTCCACCAGTGCGCCGAAACCGCCGATGCCGCCGATCACCTCCGGGCGCATGGTGCGCTTGGCATAAGGCTTGATGTTCTCGACCAGCGCGTCGCCGGCATCAATGTCGACGCCGGCATCACGGTAACTGAGGGAAGTGGTGTTCAAGGTAAACTCGCTTTCTGCAAACTTGAAGTATTTTTACATCAAGCTTTCGCCGACGCGAAAGCAGCACATTTTAACTGAAGTCGAGATGAAACGCTCCCAAAACCGTCTGATTCCCTGGGTCATCGGCGCAACAGCGCTGCTGTTCGCCGGCTGGCTGCTGCAGCAGTTGGCGGCCGCGCTGACGCCGTTCGCGGTGGCCGCGGTGCTGGCCTATGTGCTCAATCCCGCGATGCGCTATCTGGCCGGCAAGGGCTTGCCGCGCGCCTTGGCCGCCGGCCTGCTGACGCTGGCCGGCATGGCCGCCACCATCGCCCTGTTGCTGGTGGTGGCGCCGATGCTGTTCAAGCAGACCCAGGGCCTGATCGACCGCCTGCCGGTGCTGGTCGATTTCGTCCAGGGACGGGTGCTGCCCTGGTTGCGCGCCGAGTTCTCCATCCAGCTGGAGCTGGACGTCGCCGGCTGGAAGCGCCTGCTGGCGGACAATGCCGGCGCCTTGAAGAGCGCGCTGTCTGCGGTGGCGCTGCGCGCGACCCAGAGCGGGGTCATGCTGGCCGGCCTGCTGTTCAATCTCTTGTTGCTGCCGGTGCTGCTGTTTTATTTCCTGCAGGACGGACCGCGCATGGCGGCGCTGCTGGCCCGGCTGGTGCCGCTGCGCTGGAGCGATCAGGTGGGCGGGCTGGCGCGCGAACTGGACCGGGTGCTGGGCGAGTTCCTGCGCGGCCAGCTGTCGGTGATGCTGATCATGGCCGTGATCTTCGCGTCCAGCCTGGCGCTTTTGGGCCTGGAGTCCGGCATCGCCATCGGCGTGGTGGCCGGCCTGCTGGTGTTCATCCCCTATCTGGGCACTTTTCTCGGCTTCGCGCTGGCAGGGCTGGCGGCGGTGCTGCAGTTCGACTCCGCCGGCGATGTGCTGCTGGTGCTGGCCGTGTTCGGCGCCGGGCAGTTGCTGGAGAGCCTGCTGATCACGCCCTGGCTTGTGGGGGAGCGGATAGGCCTGTCGCCGGTGGCGGTGATCTTTTCCCTACTCGCTTTCGGGCAGTTATTGGGCTTTGCCGGCCTGCTGCTGGCGCTGCCGATGGCGGCCGCAACCTTGGTGATCTGCCGCTTTCTGGCGCGCGCTTATTTCAACACTCGCTTTTATCAGCGTAAAATCAGGAATAGACATCAAAACCTAGTTTGATCGCCTTCACTTGGACCAGTTAATACTTGATTTGACGCCCACCCCCTTGCCGGCCTTCGACAACTTCCTGGCCGAACGCAATCGCGAGGTGATTACCGCGCTGACGGCCGAGGCCGGCGAGCGCTTCATCTATCTGTGGGGCGAGCCCGGCTGCGGCAAGACGCATCTGTTGCAGGCCTGGATCGCGCACGCCGAGCGGCTGGGCCGCGCGTCCATCTATCTGGACGGCAAGACCGAGCATCTGCCTGACTTCGCGCGCGAGGCCAGCTTCATCGCCGTCGACCATGTCGACGACCTGGCGCCGGACGACCAGATCACCCTGTTTTCCTTCTACAACTCGCTGAAAGAGAGCGGGGAGTCGCGGCTATTGATGGCCGGACGCCAGCCGCCTATGGCCTTGGCGGTGCGCGACGATCTGCGCACCCGGCTGGGCTGGGGCCTAGTGTTCGAGGTCAAGGCGCTGTCGGACGAGGACAAGCTGGCCGCCTTGCGCAGCCACGCCGCCAGCCGCCAGCTGTCGATTCCGGACGATGTCTACCGCTACCTGCTGACCCATTGGCGGCGTGACCTGTCCAGCCTGATCGGCATGATTGACATATTGGACCGCTATTCTCTGGCGATGCGGCGGCCTATCACCGTGCCGCTGGTGAAAAACGTTTTGCAAACCGCAAGCCCGGAACCATGACCCATACCTCTTCCCGACGCAATCTGGCGCTGTTCGACCTGGACCACACTCTGATCGCCGGCGATTCCGACTTCGAATGGCCGCGCTTCCTGATCCAGCGCGGCATTCTGGAACAGGCGCGCTACGATGAGCGCAATAATCACTTCTACGAGCAGTATCGACAGGGCACGCTGGACATCCACGAGTACCTGACGTTCGCGCTGGAACCCTTGAAGCGCTTCAGCCGCGCCGAACTGGACGCGCTGCACGCCGATTACCTGGAGCAGCACATCAAGCCCATCATCACCCGCAAGGCGCGCGAATTGCTGGCCGCGCACGCGGCCCAGGGCGACGAAATCATCATCATCACCGCCACCAACCGCTTCATCACCGGACCGATCGCGCGTGAACTGGGCGTGGAACATCTGATCGCCATCGAGCTGGAAGAAGAGGAAGATGGACGCTTCACCGGCCGCGTCAGCGGCGTGCCCAGCTTCCAGCAGGGCAAGATCACCCGTTTGCAGCAATGGCTGGATGAGCGCGGCCTGAGCATGGACAGCTACGAGCAGAGCTTTTTCTACAGTGATTCGCATAACGATCTGCCGCTGTTGAAGCTGGTGGATCAGCCGGTGGCGGTTGACCCGGACGACACCTTGCGCGCCCATGCCGAGCAACAGGGCTGGCGCGTGATTTCGCTGCGCGATTGAGCTCGGGCTTATCCACAGTCGTGGCGGAATAACCTTGTGGATAACTGTGTGGATTGCTTGCCCGGGCTTGGCTTTTGCTGGCGAAGGTTAAAAAAGCGGCAGTGACCAATCGTGGTCGCGGAATTGATAGATTTGCTTGAAAGCCTTGCCTGGCGCGGCTTTGACCGGGGCGGGCCTGAAATGGCTAGCGGTGGATTGCCGCAAAGATTCGAAAGTCTTTATAAAATACCGGCTTAGGCCGCTTTGTTGACAACTGTGCGCAACTTTCGCCGCTAAACGCCTGTTTGTGGCTGCCGTGGCCCGCGCGCGCAGCGGCGGCGGTTGCGGAGGCGGTGTCGAAACCGCTAAAGTTTGACGTTTGCCATCGTTTTTTGGAGAACTTCCTCGTGTGGTCAATCATTGAAGCGGCCGGCTGGCCGATCTGGACCATCATCACCGCCTCGGTGGTGTCGCTGGCGATCATCTTTGAACGGCTGTTCAGCCTGAGAAAAAGCGGCGTGGCGCCCGAGGGCCTGCTGGGCCAGGCCTTGCAGGAATACCGCCGCGCCGGCGCCAGCGATGAACTGCTGGGCAAGTTGCAGGCGCATTCGCCGCTGGGCCGCCTGTTCTGCGCCGGCCTGCGCAATGTCGGCGGCAATCGCGAAGTGATGAAAGAGGCGATAGAGGACGAGGGCCGCGTGGTGGCGCATCAGCTGGAGCGCTTCCTGACCACCTTGGGCACCATCGCCGCGATGGCGCCGCTATTGGGCCTGCTGGGCACGGTGATAGGCATGATCGAGATTTTCGGCTCGCAATCGCCGGCCGGCACCAATCCGCAAGCATTGGCACACGGCATTTCCGTCGCGCTGTACAACACCGCCTTCGGCCTGATCGTGGCGATTCCCAGTATGATGTTCTACCGCCATTTCCGCTCCAAGGTGGACGGCTTGCTGGTGGACATGGAATCGCAAGCAGTCAAGCTGGTGGAAGTGCTGCACGGCGAGCGCAAAAACGGGGGCTGAGCATGAATTTTCGCCGAGGCCGCAGCCGCGAAGAGCCGGAGATCAACTTCATCCCGCTGATCGACGTGCTGCTGGTGATCCTGATCTTCCTGATGGTCACCACCACCTATTCCAAGTTCGCCGAACTCAAGATCAATCTGCCGGCCGCCCAGGGCGAGCAGGCCAAGACCAAGTCGTCGGAAATCACCGTGGCGGTGTCCGCCAATGGCGAGATGGCGGTGGGCGAGGCCAAGCTGGCCGCCGGCGACAAGGCGGCGCTGCTGAACAAATTGAAGGACGAGGCGGCGGGCAAGAGCGATGTGATCGTCATCGTCAACGCCGACGCCAAGGCCACGCATCAATCGGTGGTGACGGTGATGGAGGCTGCGCGCGAGG
Organism: Chromobacterium sp. LK1; assembly: GCF_001043555.1. Taxonomy (NCBI): domain Bacteria; kingdom Pseudomonadati; phylum Pseudomonadota; class Betaproteobacteria; order Neisseriales; family Chromobacteriaceae; genus Chromobacterium; species Chromobacterium sp. LK1. Next base: position 9,819 of record NZ_LDUI01000009.1, read on the forward strand.
CCGGCCTGAATCAGCTGACCTTCGCCACGCGCACGCAATAGCCGCATGCACTGGATAGAACGGCACTGGTATCGGCCGCGCTGGTGGCTGACAGCCCTTCTGGCTCCGCTGGAAGGGCTGTTTGTCCTGTTGGCGGCGGCCAGGCGGCTGGCTTACCGTCGCGGCTGGCTGAGCGCGGAGCGCCTGGCCGCGCCGGTGGTGGTGGTGGGCAATATCAATGTCGGCGGCGTCGGCAAGACGCCGTTGACGCTGAGCCTGCTGCGCGATTTGCAACAGCGCGGCGTCAAGGCGGGCGTGATCAGCCGCGGCTATGGCGGCAGCCACCGCCAGCCCACGCTGGTGCTGGCGGATAGTTCGCCGGAGGAGGTGGGCGACGAGCCCTTGTTGCTGGCCGCCAGCGGCGCGCCGGTGGTGGTGGGCCGTGACCGGGTCGCCGCCGGCCGCCATCTGCTGGCCTTGCATCCCGATTTGGAATTGATCCTGACCGACGATGGCCTGCAGCATTATCGCTTGCAGCGTGATCTGGAGATCGTGGTGCTGGACGGCGTGCGCGGCGGCGGCAACGGCCATCTGCTGCCGGCCGGCCCCTTGCGCGAGCCGTGGTCGCGGCTGGCCGCGGTCGGCGCGGTGGTGGTCAACGGCGGCGATGCGGTCGGCCTGAGCTTGCCGGCGGGGCCGCGGCGTTTCGCCATGCGTTTGCGCCCGGCGTCGCTGCAGCGCTTGGACCGGCCCGAGGAGACGCGGGCGGCGGCGGATTTCGCCGGCCTGAAGCTGGCGGCGATGGCCGGCATCGGCCACCCGCAGCGCTTTTTCGACACGCTGGCCGGCCTGGGCTTGCGGCCTGAGCTTTGCCTGGCCTGGCCCGACCACCATCAATTCAGCGCCGCCGACTTGCCGGCGGACGCGGAGGCGGTAATCGTCACCAGCAAGGACGCGGTCAAGCTGCGGCGGGTGATTCATGATGCAGCGCAGCGTGCTAGACTATGGGTTTTGCCGGTTCAGGCGGAGTTGGAGCCTGATCTGAGCGCTTGGATTCTGGATCGACTGAAGATAAGACATGGACGCTAAATTCCTGGACATCCTGGTGTGCCCGCTGTGCAAGGGCCCGCTGGTTTTCGACAAGGCCAAGCAGGAACTGGTCTGCAAGGGCGACCGCCTGGCCTACCCGATCAAGGACGGCATCCCGATGATGCTGGAAGCCGAGGCCCGCGAGCTGGCGCCGGAAGAAGAGATCAAATGAGTCGCGGCTTCTGCGTGGTGATCCCGGCGCGGCTGGCCTCCAGCCGGCTGCCGGGCAAGCCGCTAGCCGACATCGCCGGCAAGCCCATGGTGGCGCGCGTCGCCGCGCAGGCCGCCAACAGCGGCGCAAGCCGGGTGATCGTGGCCACCGACCACGCCGATGTGCTGGCCGCCTGTCGCGAACATGGCGTTGAGGCGGTGCTGACGCGCGCCGACCACGCCAGCGGTACCGACCGGCTGGCCGAAGTGGCGCAGACGCTAAACCTGGCCGACGATGAGATCGTGGTCAATGTCCAGGGCGACGAACCATTGATAGCGCCGGCGCTGATCGATCAGCTGGCCGCGCTCTTGGCCGTCGGCGACGCGCCGGTGGCGACCTTGGCGCATCCGTTTCACGATGCCGCCGATATGTTCAATCCCAACGTGGTCAAGGTAGTGCTGGACCACGCCGGCCGCGCGCTGTATTTCAGCCGCGCGCCGATTCCCTATGCCCGCGACGCGTTCGCACAGGATACGAGCGCGCTGCCCGCGGACCTACCGGTGCTGCGGCATATCGGCATGTACGCCTACCAGGCGGGTTTTCTGAAGACCTATAACCGTTTGGCCCCGGCGCCGCTGGAGCGTTTCGAAGCGCTGGAGCAGTTGCGGGTGTTGTGGCACGGCTTCGCCATCAAGGTGGCGGTGGTCGAGTCGGCGCCGCCGGCCGGCGTGGACACGCCGGAAGATCTGGAGCGAGTGCGCCGCTTGCTGGGCGCGGGACCCAAGCCATAAGCCGGACGCGCGCCGCGCGGCCCGGATTTCGATTTCAAAAACACATTAAATTGACGGAGCGATCTTCATGCGACTGATCCTGTTGGGGGCGCCTGGCGCCGGCAAAGGCACCCAGGCCAATTTCATCAAGGAAAAATTCGGCATCCCGCAAATCTCCACCGGCGACATGCTGCGCGCCGCGGTCAAGGCCGGCACGCCGCTGGGCCTGGAAGCCAAGGCGATCATGGACGCTGGCGGCCTGGTGCGCGACGACATCATCATCGGCCTGGTCAAGGAGCGCATCACCGACGCGGACTGTGCCAATGGCTTCCTGTTCGACGGCTTCCCGCGCACCATTCCGCAAGCCGAGGCGATGATCGCCGCCGGCGTGGACATCGATTACGTGGTGGAGATCGACGTGCCGGACGCGGCCATCATCGAGCGCATGGCCGGCCGTCGCGTGCACCTGGCCTCCGGCCGCACCTATCACATCAGCTTCAACCCGCCGAAAGTGGCCGGCAAGGACGATGTGACCGGCGAAGAACTGGTCCAGCGCGACGACGACCGCGAAGAAACCGTGAAGAAGCGCCTGGCGGTTTACCACGAACAGACCGCGGTGCTGGTGGGTTTCTACGGCGAACGCGCCGCCAGCGGCGACGCCAAGGCGCCGAAATACGTCAAGATCGACGGCACTCGCGCGGTGGATGTGGTGCGTGACGAGGTGCTGAAGGCGCTGGGCGCCTGAGGATGGAGCCGTTGACGATCCGTTGAGGAGTCGTCTCCAGAGGCTGGATTTTCGGTGTTGAAAGAAAGGCGGGCCCTGTGGCCCGCTTTTCTTTTGACGTGTAGAGAAAGGGCTGGCGCGGCGGCGGCAACAGGCGGACAATTGAACCCGGAGCCCGCGAGCGGCTCCAAAAGTTTTTGTGCGTCAAGCCGGCGCGATGCCGGCGCAAGGATAAAACCATATGTATCACGGGGAACGTTTCAACGGGATTTCCCATTTGATCGGCACCTTGCTGGCCATTACCGGCCTGGTGGTGCTGGTGACCATGGCCGCGCGCGAGGGCGACCCCTGGAAGGTGGTCAGCTTCAGCCTGTACGGCGCCACGCTGGTGGCCTTGTACCTGATCTCCACGCTGTATCACAGCTTCCGCGGCCGCGCCAAGGCGGTGCTGCAGAAGTGCGACCACTCGGCGATCTATCTATTGATCGCCGGCAGCTACACGCCGTTCGCGCTGGTGACCTTGCGCGGGGCCTGGGGCTGGAGCCTGTTCGGCGTCAGCTGGGGCCTGGCGGTGTTCGGCATCATCCAGGAACTGACGCTGGGGCGGCGCACCCGCTTGCTGTCGATGATTCTCTACGTGGTGATGGGCTGGCTGGTGCTGGTGGCCTTGCCGCCCTTGATCGAATCGCTGCCCAGCGGCGGCCTGTTCTGGCTGGCCTTGGGCGGGATTCTGTACAGCGTCGGCATTTATTGGTTTCTCAACGACGAGAAAATCCGCCACGGTCACGGCATCTGGCATTTGTTCGTGCTGGGCGGCAGCGTCTGCCAGTTTGTCAGCGTGTTGTTTTACGTGGCCTGAGCCGGAGCCGCAGTGCTGCGGCGGGTTGGAACTAATAGGGCGAAATCAGCTTGAAGCCAGCTGCTTTCGCCCTGTTTTATTGTGGCGTGGCTCCGCGCCCACTCACGCGTCCGGCAAATCCTGCAGCCGGCGTTCCTTGACCAGGGTTTCCAGCGCGCGCACCACTTCGGGATCGAACTGACTGCCGGAGCGGCCGGAAATGTATTCCATGGTGTCGTGCAGCGTCCACGGCTCCTTGTAGGGCCGCTTGTTCAGCAGGGCGTCGAACACGTCGACCACGGCGACGATGCGCGCCGACAGCGGAATTTCGTGCGCTTTCTGCTTCCTGGGGTAGCCGTTGCCGTCGAAGTGCTCGTGGTGGCCGCCGGCGATTTCCGAGCCCAGCGACAGATAACTCATGCCTTCCACCATGCTGGCCGATCTGGCTAGAATCTGCGCGCCTATGGTGGCGTGCTGCTCCATGATCACCCGCTCGTCCGGGTCCAGCCGGCCCGGCTTGAACAGGATGTGGTCCGGCGTGCCCACTTTGCCGACATCGTGCAGGATGCTGGCCATGCCCACCATGTCCATGAATTCCTTGCTCATCAGCTCCGGGTAGGCGCCGTTAGCGCGCATTTGTCCGGCGATGGCATCGGTCAGCCGCTGCACGCGCAGCACATGGTTGCCGGTGTCGGTGTCGCGGAATTCCGCCAGGTCGGCCAGCGCCACCACCGTGGCCTCTTGCGCGCTGCGCAGCTGGCTGTATAGATAGAGATTGTCGTAGGCGGCGGAAATGCGCTGGCAGAATACATCGAGCAGGTCGCGCTCCACTTCTTCCAGCGGCCACTGCGGCGTGAAGTGGATGATGAATTCGCGGCCATTGCGCGAGGAAATGTGGAGCACGTCGTAAGGGTGTTGGTAGATGCTGCGCTTCTCGGCGAAGGAGCGCAGGATGATTTGCTCCAGCACCGGGAAAGCGCTGAGATTGCCGCTCTGTCCCAGCGGCTCGTAGCTGCCGGAGGCGGCCAGGATTTCCAGCTCCGGCCGGCCGCTGCTGTTGTCGTTGCGCACGCACAGGATGCCGTCGGTGCCGATGTCCAGCAGCGCGCTGATCTGGCGCAGCACGCCGGAAGCGAATTCACGCAGCGAGTACAGTTGGTACAGATCGGAGGCGCTTTCCAGGATCTTGGACAGGCCCTGGCGGTTTTTCTCCAGCGACAGCAGGTTTTCGTAGGCGCGCAGCGAGGAGATGATGGTGGTGAACAGCTTTTGCACCGTCAGCTCGGTCTTGGTCTTGTAGTCGTTGATGTCGTAGTTGAGGATGACCTCCTGCTCCGGCGCCTGACCGGGCTGGCCAGTGCGCAGCACGATGCGCACCAGGCCGTTCTTCAGTTCCTGGCGGATCTGGTGCACCAGTTTCAGGCCTGCGTCCTCGCTTTCCATCACCACGTCCAGCATGATCAGCGCGATGTCCGGATGCTGGCGCATCACCTCGTAGGCTTCCTTTCCGGAGTAAGCGCTCAGCAGCTCCAGCGGCCTTTCCTTGTAGCGGATGTTGCGCAGCGCGATGCGAGTGGCGGTATGCACATCCTTCTCGTCGTCCACGATCAGGATTTTCCACGGATGGCGGCCATCGTTCACCGCGGTCGCGGGATCGGACGGAGCGTCATCGTCGAGCAGCCAGTCTTCTTCCTGGTTGGTGATGTCGCTCATATGATGTTCTCCTTGCTCTGATTGACCGGCGCGGAACAGGGCATGGTGATGGTGAAGGTGGTGCCCTTGTTGACTTCGCTGTGCACCTCGATCGACCCGCCCAGGCGTTGTCGCACGATGTTGTAGACGATGTTGAGCCCCAGGCCGCTGCCGCCGCTGCCGCGGCGGGTGGTGAAGAAGGGGTCGAATACCCGGCTCAGGTTTTCCGGCGGGATGCCCTTGCCGTCGTCGCTGAGCGTCAGTGTGATGTAATGCGGATTGTTGCGCCGGGCTTCGATGCTGATCTTGCCGCTGCTGCGGTTTTCGAAGCCGTGCACCAGGGAGTTGACCATCAGATTGGTGATCACCTGGGCGAAGGAGCCCGGATAGCTGTCCAGCAGGATGTCTTCCTCGCATTGCACGCTGATGGTGGTGTTGGCGTGCTTGAAGCGCGGCTTCAGGCTGGTGATCACTTCGTTCAGGTAGTCCTGCAGTTGGAAGCTGCGTCGCGCCTCGCTGGTCTGGTCCACCGCCACCTGCTTGAAGCTGTGGATCAGGTTGGCCGCGCGCTCGGCGTTGGACAGGATCAGGTCGCTGCATTCCTTGGCGGTGCCCAGATAGGCCTGGAAGTCGCTTTTCTTGACGGTGCCGCCGTCGACTTTTTCTATGATGTGGCTGGTGGCGGTGCCCAGGTGCGAGGCGGTGGTCAGCGTGATGCCGACCGGGGTGTTGATTTCGTGGGCGACGCCGGCCACCAGGCTGCCCAGCGAGGCCATCTTCTCGGTTTCCACCAGCGTCTGCTGCGCTTCCATCAACTGGCGGTAAGCTTCTTCCGCGCGGTCGCGCTCGGCGCGGGCGACGGCCTCGGCCTCGGTGCGCTTGGCCAGGTCGCCGGCGGTGCGGGCCACGATGCGGTTGAAGCCGTTGACGATGCCGCCGATCTCGTCGTCGGCGACGTGGGTGACTTGCGCGCCGCTGGCGTCCGGCGCGCGGATGGCGGTGTTCAAGGCCTGTTGCAGCCGCGCCAGCGGCAGGAACAGAAAGCGCTGCAGATTGAAGGACATGATCATGAAGATCAGCACGTCCAGCAGCAGGATCTGGGCGGACAATTCGATCAACTGGTCGCGCTGGTGCTTGGCCAGCGCCTGGCGCGACAGGTAGACGGTGGCGTTGCCCAGGCGCTCCTTGCCCTGATAGATGATGGGGATGTTCAGCATATCGTCGGAGTGCGGTTCCTCGGACGGCGGCATATCGCGCAGGCTGCCGTCGGCATCGTGGCTGCGGCCCAGGCTGAGCCCGGACTCCCCCTTGACGCTGATGGCGATGATGGATGGCCAACTCAATTCGCTGTCCAGCGTCAGCCTTACGTTCTCGTCGTCCAGTTGCCAGACGCTGTGCGGCAGCGACATCGCCAGCCTGGCCTTGACCGCTGCGCGCTGGGATTGGTAATCGGCCTCATTGCGCTCCTGGTTGTGCCAATAGGAAAACAGGCCCGTCGTCCCCAGAATGGCGGTGATCCAGGCCATCAGCCAGAACATCAATTTGGTTTTTATGCTTTTCATTGTGCTGACGGTTCCAAGTGCCCACACTGAATCCTAGGCAGTTCTGGCGCGAATACCAAATCCGCTTGCGGCGGCTAAGCGCGTGTTCGCAATCTTGCTCGCGCGGTGTTGAGCAGGTTCTAAGTACCGCCGTCCGCGCTCAAGGGCGTGGCGGATCGGGCGCGCGGCGCCAGCTTTTGCAGCGCCAAACCGCTCAGGATCAGGCCCAGGCCGATCAGGGTGGACGGCAGGATGGCTTCGCCGATGATGAAGTGGATCAGCGCCAGCGATAGCAGCGGCGACAGGAAAATCAGGTTGGCGATACGGGCGGTGCTGGGTGTCAGCTTCATCGCCGTCAGCCACAGGACGAAGGTGAAGCCCATCTCGAAGGCGCCGACATAGGCGGCGCCGGCCAGCCCCTGCCAGGCCACCGCGCCCAGCTGCCCGCTATAGGCGCACCAGGCCAGGCTCAGCGGCAAGGAGAAGGCGAAGTTCAGCGTCAGTCCGATGACGGGATCTCGCGCGTCGCGCGCGTTGAAGATCCAGTAAGCGGCCCACAGCAGGGTGGAGGCCAGCGCCAGCGCCACGCCCTGGCTATCGGAAAAATGCAGTTGCAGCAATTGGCCGCGAGTGCCTATCACCAGCACGCCCAGGTAGCAGACCAGCGCGGCGGCGATGTCGCGGCGCTGCAGCTTCTGCTTGAGCAGCGGCACCGCCAGCAGGCTCATGGTCAGCGCCCAGGTGTAATTGATGGCCTGGGCTTCCTGCGCCGGCAGCAGTGCATAGGCCTGGAACAGAATCAGATAGTACAGCGCCGGGTTGACCGCGCCGAAGATCAGCGAGCCGCGCCAGTGCCGGCGCAGCGCGGGCAGCAGCTCCGGCAGCCGGCCTTGCACGGCGAGCAGGCCCAGCAGGCAGAACAGGGAGGCGGCGCTGGCGTAGAGCACCAGTTGCGCCGGGCTGAGGTGGGCGAGGCTGATCTTGAACGCGCTGGCCACGGTGGACCAGGCGAGCACGGCGGCGAGACCGTAGGCATAGGCTTTCGATTGCGACTTCAACATGTTTCCCTTGGCGTGAACAGGCTCTGGACGGAGCGGCCCGCACGGCGTGATTTCACGGCCGGGCCGGCGCGATCCCATTCTAATGCAAACAGGGTGCGCCCGCGCGCGGGTGGGGGCGGGAATGAAAGGCTTGGAATCGGCGCGGCGCTGGGCGAGACGGTGGAGTGGATTCGCTCAGCGCCGCGGAGGGGGAGGGCTAGAGGGCCTGTTCCTGCGCGCCTTCCTGCAATAGCCGGTTCAGCATCAGGCTGGCGCGCCAGGCGGTGTCGGAGGCGGACAGGCCGATGGGGCCGCCGGTTTCCATTTCGAAATCGTCGCCGGCCAGGCCGTGGATGTGCACCGCCAGGCTGGCGGCTTCGAACGGCTCCATGTGCTGAGCCAGCAAGGCGGCGATGATGCCGGTCAGGACGTCGCCCTGGCCGGCCACCGCCAGCGCCGGGCCGCCGCTGGTGTTCAGATGATAGAAACCGTCCGGGCCGACGATCAGGCTGCCGGCGCCCTTGAGCACCACCACGCAGTTGAAGTGGTTGGCCAGCCGGCGCGCGGCCAGCAGCCTGTCCTTCTGCACCGCCTCGGTGCTTTGTCCCAGCAGGCGCGCGGCCTCCGCCGGGTGCGGAGTCAGCACGGTGCCGGCCTGGCGCTTGGCGATCAGCGCGGCGGCGGCATGGTCGTTGGCCAGCAGATTGAGCGCGTCGGCGTCCAGCACCAGCGCCTGCGGCCGCTGTATCGCTTCGCTCAGCAGGCGGCCGGCCGGTTCTTGCAGGCCCAGGCCGGGGCCGACGGCGAGCACGTCGGCGTCGGGCAGGGCGGCGGGATCATCCAGCGCGGAGATCATCAGTTCCGGCGCCACCGGATCCACGGCCAGCCGTCCATCCAGCGGGCAGACATGGACTTTGCCGGCGCCGCAGGCCAGCGCGCTGCGTCCGCTCAGCAGCGCCGCGCCCAGCATGCCCGGCGCGCCGCCGATCACGCAGACGGTGCCGAACAAGCCTTTGTGGCTGTTGCGCGGCCGCAGCAGCGCGCGGGCGTTCGGCTGGTTGATGCAGCCGTCCGCCGGCGGGATCAGCCGCGGCGGGCAGTCCAGCAGCTCCAGTTCCACATTGCCGGCCAGGTCGGCGCCGGCGGCACTGAACAGGCCGGGCTTCTGGCACAGAAAGGTCAGGGTGTGGCTGGCCTGTATCGAGGTGTTGGCCGGCACGCCGGAGTAGGCGTCCAGGCCGCTGGGGCAGTCCAGCGCCAGGATGGGGCTGCCCAATTGGTTGATGCGATCGATCAGCGTGGTCCATTCCAGATCGAAATCCCGGCTCAGGCCGACGCCGAACAGGCCGTCCACCACCAGTTGCGGCGCGCGGTAGTCGCGCGGCAGATCGAACATCACATGGCCTTGCGCCTGCTCCAGCTCGTGCAAGGCTTCCGAGGTGGCCGGGCTGGTGGGCTGGGTGGGCACCAGCACGTCGACGCGGAAGCGGCGGCGCATCAGTTCCAGCGCCGCGTACAGCGCGTCGCCGCCGTTATTGCCGGGACCGGCGCAGATCAGCAGCCGCGACGCGCTGGGCAGGTGGTGGCTGACCCAGTCGGCGGTGGCCATCGCCGCGCGCTGCATCAGATTGTAGCCGGCGTCGTTGGCCTGGCGCTCGAGTTGGCGCAGGGCGTCCAGGCTGAGAATGCTTTGGTCTTGTGTTGGCATCTCGATGCTCCTCCTTAGAACCTGTTCAAAGCCTGTTGCGCTTCGTGAGACGTGGCACGGTGAGTGCCACTTCGAAATGCTCATGTACCACGTGTACATTCGGCTTTCTCAGCGGCTTTCGCCTTGTCTCGCTCTTGCTCGCAAGATCGTGAACGGACTCTTAAAGACCGGGCCGCAAGCGGCGCGCGGTGGCTGGCTAGGGCGCCGTTGGGGTATTCGGGCTTGCTTCGCCCCAGCGCGGCGTCAATTGATTGTCGATGTGCAACTGGTCCAGGACGCGGGCCACGACGAAGTCGATCATGTCGTCCACGGTCTTGGGATTAGTATAGAAGCCTGGAGATGGTGGCAGGATGACAACGCCGAGACGCGCTAGCTTGAGCATGTTTTCCAGGTGGATGGCGGAGAACGGCGCCTCGCGCGGCACCAGCACCAGCTTGCGCTGTTCCTTGATGCTGACGTCGGCGGCGCGTTCGATCAGATTGTCGCTGCTGCCGTGGGCGATGGCGGCCAGCGTGCCCATCGAGCAGGGGCAGACCACCATGGCGTCGGCGGGGTTGGAGCCGGAGGCGACCGGCGCGAACCATTCTTCGCGGCCGAATACAGCCAGCTGGCCCTCGCGCGCGCCGCTGCGCCGCATCAGCCATTGCTGGGCCTCGGCCGGGCGCGACGGCAGGGTCAGATCCATTTCCTGCTTGGCCACGACTTGCGCGGCTTGCGAATACAGCACCCAGACGCGGATGCCGGCGGCGATCAGGCAGTCGATCAGCCGCAGCCCATAGGGTAGGCCGGAGGCGCCGGTCAGCGCGACGGTGACGGTCTTGATCGCACGCATGCGGGTCTCCTGTGAGCGCTCAGTTCTGGCGGTAGAGCTGGCGATGGCGCACCAATACCTGCTCGGCGGCGAATAGCCGCGACAATTGTTCGATGATGTAGACCGAGCGGTGCTGGCCGCCGGTGCAGCCTACGGCTATGGTCAGATAGCTGCGGTTTTCCATGCTGAAACAGGGCAGCCATTTGGCCACCATCTGCTGGATGTCGGTCACCATCTGCTGCACGGCCGGGGTGTGCTGGAAGAAGTCGATGATGGGCTGATCGCGACCGGTGAACGGGCGTAGCTGAGGGTCGTAATAGGGATTGGGCAGGCAGCGCACGTCGAACACGAAATCGGCGTCCTGCGGCAGGCCGTGCTTGAAGCCGAAGGATTCGAAGATCAGCGTTAGTCGGCTGCTGTCGGCGTCGACCAGTTCGCGCACCCAGCTGCGCAAGGCGTTGGCGGACAGCTCGCTGGTGTCGATGCGGGTGCCCAGCTCCATGATCTCGGCCAGCATCTCCTGTTCCAGGCCTATGCTTTCCTCCACCGTGACGTCGGCGCCGGACAGCGGGTGGCGGCGGCGGGTTTCGGAGAAGCGCTTGACCAGGGTGGCGGCGGTGGCTTCCAGGAACAGCAGACGCACGTCCACGCCCTGTGCCTTCAGCTTTTCCATTTCCGCCGGCAGCGCGCCCAGCGACGGACCGGAGCGGGTGTCCACGCTGATGGCGATCTGCTCATAGCCGTAGTCGGCGTACAGCGACATCGCCTCGTGCAGCATGGTGGCAGGCAGATTGTCCACGCAGTAGAAGCCGGCGTCTTCCAGCGCGCGTAGCGCCACCGACTTGCCGGAGCCGGACAGGCCGCTAATCAATATCAGGCGCATTTTCCTGGTCTCTGAGGAAGTTGGTGTGGCGTTCGATGAATTCGCGGGTGCTGTCGATGCCGCGCAGCTGCAGGATGTAGTTGCGCACCGCGGCCTCCACCAGCACCGCCAGGTTGCGGCCGGCGGCCACCGGCAGCACCACCTTGCGGATGGTGACGCCGATGATGTCCTGGGTTTCCGACTGGATATTCAGTCGGTCCAGCGCCTGCATCGCCTGGTCGTTGGCCTTGACCAGGTGGATGATCAGCCGCAGCACCTTCTTCGGCCGCACCGCGGTCTCGCCGAAGATGGTGCGGATATTGAGGATGCCCAGGCCGCGCACTTCCAGGAAGTCGCGCAGCAAGGGCGGGCAACGGCCTTCCAGCGTGTCCGGGCCGATGCGGTACAGCTCCACCGCGTCGTCGGCCACCATGCCGTGGCCGCGGGAAATCAGTTCCAGCGCCAATTCGCTCTTGCCCATCGCCGAATCGCCCATGATCAGCACGCCGATCTCGAACACGTCGAGAAACACGCCGTGCAGCACGGTGGACACCGCCAGCGCCCGCGCCAGATAGATGCGCAGCACATCCATCAGGTAGGGGCTTTCCAGCTTGGTGGTCATCAGCGGGACGTTGTGGGTGTGGCAGTAGTCGCGCAGCAGCTTGGGCACCGGCTGGTCGTTGGCCACCATCACCACCGACATGCTCTTGTGGAACAGCTGGTCCAGCGCGGTCTTGGCGGCGGATTGCTCCAGCCGGTTCAGATAGTCCACCTCGGCGAGGCCCAGCACCTGAACCCGGTTGGGGTGGATGAAATTGAGGTGGCCGACCAGCGCCTGCGTCGGGCGCTGCTCGTCGTTGCCTATCATATTGTCGGCGCCGCCGGTGCCCGCGACCCAGGTCAGGTTGAGCTTCTGCTGGTTTTCCTGGTACAGACGGCGGACGCTGATGCTAGGCATTGGGCACCCAATTATTGAGCAGCTGGTAGAGCTCGTCGCGCGCGGCGGTGCCCAGCATCTGCTCGCGCATCTGGCGGCTGGAGAATAGCTGGGCCAGTTCGGACAGCACTTGCAGATGCAGATCGGTCGCCTGTTCCGGCACCAGCAGCACGAACAGGCACTGCACCGGCTTGCCGTCGGGCGCGTCGAAGGGGATAGGGGTTTTCAGGCGAATGAACACGCCCATCGCGTCCTTCAGGCCGCGCGCGCGGCCGTGCGGAATCGCCACGCCCTGGCCCAGGCCAGTGGAGCCGAGTTTTTCGCGGGCGAACAGACAATCGAAGATTTCGCTGCGCGCGATGCCCCGGGTATTTTCAACCAAGAGGCCAACTTGCTCGAACACGCGTTTCTTGCTGGCGACATCGAGGTCGAGCAGCACGTGTTCGGGAGTCAGGATTTTGCCGATGAGGTTCATATTGGATTATGCATGCGGCTGAGAAAAACCCGGCAATTCTACGTTGCCTTGATAGTACTGAAAACGGGCAAGTGCAAAGAAAAGCGGGAACCCGCAGGCTCCCGCCTTCCAGATCAAGGAATTACAGGCTGGCTTCGGGGGCCGGAGCACGGTGTTCAGACTGCTTTTCCTTGTGTTTCAGCACTTGACGGTCCAGCTTGTCGATCAGCAGATCGATGGCGGCGTACATATCGGACTCGGTGGCTTCCACGTGGATGTCCTTGCCGGACAGATGCACGTTGACTTCAGCTTTTTGCACCAGTTTATCAACAGACAGAGTAACGGAAATGTCGATCACATGGTCGACATGTCGAGTAACGCGCTCCATTTTGGTTTCGACGTATTCGCGCAGGGCGGGAGTTACTTCCAGATGCAGTCCAGTTACTTTGAGGTTCATACCCTAGCTCCTTCTGGTGTTGACAGTCCGGTCGGGTCGGCCGGATCGCTGTATTCTGCCGCCGGGATCACAGCGTCTTGCGCTGGTTGACCGGCGGTATCTGCATGGCTTCACGATACTTGGCTATCGTGCGTCTGGCAACTTGTATTCCCTGCTTGGCCAGCGCTTCGACCAGGGCGCTGTCGGACAACGGTTTGCTTGGCGCTTCGGCGTCGATCAGGCTGCGGATATGGGCCTTGATCGCGGTGGCCGAGCACTCGCCGCCGCTGTCGGTTTCCAGTGAGCTGCCGAAGAAATACTTGAGCTCGAACAGCCCGCGCGGGCACAGCAGGTACTTTTGGGTGGTGACTCGGGAAACCGTGGATTCATGCAGGCCCAGCTCGTCCGCGATGTCGCGCAGAATCAGCGGGCGCATGGCCACTTCACCGTGTTCAAAGAACGATTGCTGCCTGTCAACGATAGCTTCCGCCACTTTCAGGATAGTGTCAAATCGCTGCTGGATGTTCTTCACCAGCCATTTTGCCTCCTGCAGCCGCGAGGACATTTCGCCGTTGCCGCCGCGGTTTTCCGCCAGCAAGCGCGCGTACATCTGGTTGACGCGCAAACGCGGCACGGCGCCGCCGTTGAGCGTCGCCACCCAGCGTCCCTTGCGTTTTTTGACCGAGACATCCGGAATCACGTACTGGGTGTCGCTGGCGCCGAAACCGGCGGTGGGGCGGGGGTTGAGGCGGGCGATCAGCGCCTGGGCTGCGCGCAGCGCGGCGTCGTCCACGCTCAGCAGTTTTTTCAGCCGGGTGTAGTCGCGGTTGCCGAGCAAGGCCAGGTGATCACGGACGATGGCCAGCGCCAGGCCGCGCTGCGGCTCGTCCGGGTCCAGCCGCTGCAGCTGCAGCGCCAGCGCTTCCGGCAGCGAGCGCGCGCCGACGCCGGGCGGATCGAACTGCTGCAGCAGGCGCAGGCCTATCATCAGCTCGTCGGTTTCGACTTCCAGCTCCAGCGGCAGATGGCTGGCGATGTCTTCCAGTTCCTGGCTCAGATAGCCGTCGTCGTCCAGTTCTTCGATCAGCAGCCGGACGATGGCGTGATCGCGCGTCGGCAGCGCCACCTCGCCCAGCTGCGCCAGCAGGTGTTCGCGCAGGCTGACCGGGCAGGGGACGTTGAGCATAGGGTCCAGCTCATCGTCGCCGTCGCCGCGGCGTGCGCCGCTGCCCCAGTCGCTCAGTTCACCGGCCTCGCCGCCGCGCTCGGCCTCGTCGCCGCCGCTTTCTTCGCGGCTTTCCGCCGGGCCGTCCTGCTCCTGACTGGCGGCGCTGTCCGGCGTCTCGCCCTGCGGCGCCTCGTCGCCGCGCTCAAGCAAGGGATTGTCCAGCAGGAAGCGTTCGACCTCGGTCTGCAGGTCGAGCGTGGACATCTGCAGCAGCTTGATCGACTGCTGCAGCTGCGGCGTCAGGGTCAGCTGCTGCGATACCTTGAGCTGAAGGGTCTGTTTCATCGCTTACAGGTGGAAGTGTTCGCCAAGATAGACTTCGCGCACCTTCTCGTTGTTGACCAGTTCTTCCGGCTCGCCGGAGGCGAGCACCGAGCCTTCGCTGATGATGTAGGCGCGGTCGCAGATGCGCAGGGTTTCGCGCACATTGTGGTCGGTGATCAGCACGCCGATGCCGCGCTCCTTCAGGAAGGAGATGATTTTCTGGATGTCGATCACCGCGATCGGGTCGACGCCGGCGAAGGGTTCGTCCAGCAGGATGAAGCGCGGCCGGGTGGCCAGCACGCGGGCGATCTCCACGCGGCGGCGCTCGCCGCCGGACAGCGATAGCGCGCTGCTGTCGCGCAGGTGGCCGATGTTGAGGTCGTCCAGCAGCAGGTCCAGCTCTTTTTCCAGTTCCTTGCCCTTGAGGCCGGACACTTCCAGGATGGCGGCGATGTTTTCCTCCACCGTCATGCGGCGGAAGATGGACGCTTCCTGCGGCAGATAGCCCAGGCCCAGCCGCGCGCGGTGGTGGATGGGATAGTGGGTGATCACCTGGTCGTCGAGGCGAATCTCGCCGTCGTCGGCGCCGATCAGGCCGACGATCATGTAGAAGCTGGTGGTCTTGCCGGCGCCGTTGGGGCCGAGCAGGCCCACCACTTCGCCGCTGGCGATTTCCAGCGCCACGTCCTTGACCACGGTGCGTTTCTTGAAGCGCTTGCGCAGGCGCTCTACCTTGAGCACGCTTGGCGTCATTTGGCGGCTCCGCTGGCGGGTTTGGCCGCGGCCGGCTGCGAGGCGGCGTTCTTGGGCTGCAGGATCACGGTGACGCGGCCCTTGTTGGGACCGGTGGCGGTGCCGCCGGTGACCTGGTAGGTCTCGTTCTGGGTGTTGTAGGTGATCACATTGCCCACCACCAGGTCGCCCTCGCGCTTGACGCGGGCATTGCCGGTCAGCACTGCGAGATTGGCGGCGCTGGTGTAGTCGAGGCGGCTGGACTGGCCTTCCACCCATTCGTTCTTGCCGTCCATCTTCTGGCGGAAGGTGACGATGCGGCCGGTGGCCACCAGGGTCTGGTTGCCTTGCTTGTCCTGGGTGGCGACGACTTTGTCGGCGTTCAGGCGCAGCGTGCCCTGGATCACCACCACATTGCCCTCGCAGGTGGACACGCCCTTGATCTGGTCCATGGTGCAGCCGTTGTCGCTGGTGATTTCCAGCGGCTTGGTGCGGTCGGCCTGCTCCGCGTGGGCGAAGGAGGCGGCCAGCGCCAGGCTGGCCAGCAGGAGACGGAACTTATTTTTCATAAACGATCTTGGTGTGAGACAGCAGGTTCAACAAGCCTGTCTGTTGCTGGTAAACGAAACCCACGGAATTGCCGTGCGACTTGCCATGATAGAACACGGTGGGCGCGGCGGAGCGGGCTATCTTTTTGGCGGTGTCGACATGCATGGCGCTGGTGACGACCTTGGTTTCCGGCTTGTCCGCCATCGGCGGCTGTATCATCACCGCCTTCTTGTCGAAATAGGCCTGCTGGGTCTTGTTGTTGTAGCGGCCGACATCGCCGGTCAGCTGGTATTGCAACACGCCCTGCTGGTACTGGTAGAGTTCGGGGTTTTCGAAGAAGGCGTCGTCCTTGCCCGGGTATTGCCACATGCGGGTGGCGATCAGCCGTTCGTTGAGCTTGCCTTGCGGGTCGAAGCGCGAGGCGGTCAGGTGCTCGGCCACGTATTCGGGCTTGTCCGGGTCCAGTTCGCGGCGATTGCTGTCCCAGCGCGACACCTGGTCCAGCCACACGGTCAACAGGCCGGTCAGGCCGACCAGCAACAGCGGGAACAGCCGGTGGGAGCGCAGCAGCCGGATCATGCCAGATACCTTGCCAGGATGGCGTCGAAGGTGCCTTGGGCTTGCATGATCAGTTCCGCCAGCTCGCGCACCGCGCCCTTGCCGCCGGAACTGCCGGTGACATAGTGGGCGCGCTGGCGCACCAGGGCCGGCGCTTCCGGCACCGCGACGGCCAGGCCGACGCGGGTGATGATGGGCAGGTCGATCAGGTCGTCGCCGATGAACGCGCATTCCTCGGGCTGTAGTTCCAGCCGCTCCAGCAACTCGTTCAACGCGACTTTCTTGTCATGCACGCCGCCATAGTAATGGTCGATCTGCAGCGCGCGGGCGCGGTGTTCCACGCAGCGGTCGGCGCGGCCGGAGATGATGGCCAACTGGACGCCGGTGGATTGCAGCAGGCGCAGGCCCAGGCCGTCCTGCACATTGAAGGATTTGCTTTCCTCGCCGTGGGCGTTGTAGTAGATGCGGCCGTCGGTCATCACGCCGTCCACGTCCATGATCAGCAGCTTGACCTTGCGGGCCTGCTCGAAAATGCTTTGCATGCTTGTCCTTGCTAATGTCGGCGACTCAGATCACGCCGGCCTTGAATAGATCGTGCAGATGCAGCGCGCCTATCAGCTTGTCGCCTTCATCTACGACCAGCAAGCTGGTGATCTTGTTCTGTTCCATCAGGAATACCGCCTCGGTGGCCAGTTTCTTCGGGCCTATGGTGCGCGGCGAGCGGCTCATCACCTGATCGATGCTCAGATCGTAAAGATTGGCGGAGCGCTCCAGCGTGCGGCGCAGGTCGCCGTCGGTGTAAACGCCCAGCAGGGTGTCGTCGTCGGCGCAGATGGCCAGCATGCCCAGGCGCTTGCGCGACAGCTCCAGCAGCGCGTCCTTCAGCGGGGTGCCCGGCGCCACCCGCGGCAATTCATCGCCGCTGTGCATGATGTCGGATACGTGGACCAGCAGCTTGCGCCCCAGGCTGCCGCCCGGGTGGGACAGCGCGAAATCGCCCTGGCCGAAGCCGCGCGCGTCCATCAGCGTCACCGCCAAGGCGTCGCCCAGCGCCATCTGCACCGTGGTGCTGGTGGTTGGGGCCAGGCCCAGCGGACAGGCTTCCTTCTCCACATGAGCGTCCAGATGGATGTCGGCCTCCTGCGCCATGGTGGAGCCTTCGCGGCCGGTCATGCAGATCAGGCGCACGCCCTTGCGTCGCAAGGCCGGCAGCAGCGCGATGATTTCGTCGCTCTCGCCGGAGTTGGACAGCGCCAGCACGATGTCCTGGGCGGTGATCATACCGAGGTCGCCGTGGGCGGCTTCGCCCGGGTGCACAAAGAAGGCCGGCGTGCCGGTGCTGGCCAGCGTGGCGGCGATCTTGCGCGCCACGTGGCCGGACTTGCCCATGCCGGTGATCACCAGGCGTCCGGCGCTGGCCAGGATCAGGTCCACGGCGGCGAGAAAATCGCCGTTCAGGCGGCGGGACAGCGTGGTGAGGGCTTCGGACTCGATCTGCAGGACTTCCCGGGCCAGTTGGAGCCGGGACGGAGCTTGTACTTTTTCCATAATTCGAAAGTATATCAAAGGTTATAATCGCTGAACGCAGGCTGGTGCATCTTTTGCTTGGCATGTGTTAAAAATTGCAGTCTTTTCCCTTTCTCTAGCTTCAGGAGCCCCGCCGCGCGATGCATTCGTCACTAGCCCCTATCGTCTTGGTTCTGCTGGCCGCGGTGCTGTCGGTGACCTTGTGCCGCAGCCTGAAAGTGCCGGCCATGCTCGGTTATCTGGTGGTGGGCTTTCTGACCGGCCCCGGCGTGATGAATCTGATCCCGCAAGGCGAGGAAACCGCCTTTCTCGGCGAAATCGGCATCGTTTTCATGATGTTCTCCATCGGCCTGGAGTTCTCCCTGCCCAAGCTGCGCGCGATGCGGCAGCTGGTGTTCGGCGTCGGCTTCGGCCAGGTGGCGGCCACCATGCTGCTGGTGGGCCTGGCGGTGGGCTGGCTCAGCGGTAGTCCGTTGACAGGCTTCGCCGTCGGCGGCGCGCTGGCGATGTCGTCCACCGCCATCGTCAGCAAGCTCTTGAACGAACGCCTGGAGTTGAACCAGGCCCACGGCCAGCTGGCCATCGGCGTGCTGCTGTTCCAGGACATCGCGGTGGTGCCCTTGCTGATCCTATTCCCGGCCTTCGCCGGCGGCAGCGATACCTTGTGGATGGACCTGGGCCTGGCGGCGCTGAAGGTGGTGGTGGTGCTGGCCTTGCTGCTGTTCTTCGGACAGCGCCTGCTGCGGCCGTGGTTCCATCTGGTGGCGCGCCAGCGCTCCGGCGAGCTGTTCATGATCAATGTGCTGCTGGTGACGCTGGGCGTGGCCTGGCTGACCGAGTTGTCCGGTCTGTCGCTGGCCTTGGGCGCCTTCGTCGCCGGCATGCTGATTTCGGAAACTGAATACCGCTATCAGGTGGAGGAGGACATCCGGCCGTTCCGCGACATCCTGCTGGGCTTCTTCTTCGTCACCGTCGGCATGAAGCTGGAACTGACGGTGCTGTTCGAGCGTTTCGGCGAAGTGCTGCTGATGCTGGCCCTGCTGCTGCCGATCAAGGTGGCGGTGGTGTTCGGCGTGGCGCGCGGCTTCCGCCACAAGTCCAATGAGTCCATGCGCGCCGCGCTGGCGCTGGCCCAGGGTGGCGAATTCGGCTTCGTGCTGCTGGCGCTGGCCCTTAACCTGCACCTGGTGCCGGCCGGCACCGCTCAGGCGGCGATCGCCGCGATTCTGATCTCGATGCTGATCGCGCCCTTCCTGATCCTGTACGGCGACAAGATCACCCGCCGCTTGATCAAGCAGGATTGGATGTTCCAGGCGCTGGACCTGCACCACATGCTGGTGGAGAGCATGTCCAAGAACGATCACGTGGTGATCTGCGGCTACGGCCGCAGCGGCCAGGCGCTGGCGCGCTTGCTGGAGGCGGAGGAGATTCCGTTCTTCGCGCTGGACATGGACCCGGAGCGGGTGCGCGAGGCCGGCGAGGCCGGAGATCCGGTGGTGTTCGGCGACGCCGGCAAGCACGAGGTGCTGGTGGCGGCCGGCTTGATGCGCGCCAAGGCGGTGGTGGTGACTTTCGCCGATACCCACGCGGCCTTGCGTATTTTGAGTTCGGTGGAGCATGCGCGGCCGGGGCTGCCGGTGATCGTGCGCACCGTGGACGATAGCGATATGGATCAGCTGCGCCACGCCGGAGCCGACGAGGTGGTGGCCGAGGTGATGGAGGGCAGCCTGATGCTGGCCTCGCAGGCGCTGTTGGTGGTCGGCGTGCCGCCGAGCCGGGTGGTGCGCCGCATCCGCGCGGTGCGCGAGGAGCGCTACGGTCTGTTCCGTGGCTTTTTCCGCGGCGCCAGCGACGAGGGCGAGGGCATGGACGAGGCGCTGGTGCCGCGGCTGCAGAGCGTTCAGGTCTGCACCGGCGCGGCGGCGGTGGGACAGCCTTTGGCCAGCCTGCATCTGCGGGATCTGGGCGTGGAATTGAAGGCGATCCGCCGCCAGCGGGTGCGGCGCACCGATTTCGACGACAGCTTCGAGGTGGAGCAGGGCGACGCGCTGGTGTTGCTGGGCACGCCGGAGCAGCTGGCGTTGGCCGAGTACCGGATTCTACAGGGGGAATAAGGTCCGGCGGGCGAACGTCGAACGGCCCTCGCGGCGTGAGCCGCGGGGGCCGTTCGTCTTGATGCTGTTGTCGGGCGTTAAGGCAGGATGGTGGTGATCTGCTTCTGCAACTGCTGCTTCAGCGCCTGCTGTTTTTCCACCTCGGTCTTCTTGCCCTTGACCATGGCGTTGAAGTCCAGCGCGTAGACCGGCGCGTTCAGCGGGCCGGTGATCTTCAGCGGCACGTTGACGCCCTTGAGGCGGGCGAAGGCCAGCGGGTTGGCCTGCACGTCCATGGTGTAGTCGACGATGCTCTGCTTCAGGTCTATCTTGCCGCCGCCGCCGACATTCATCAGTTGCGAGGCTAGTTTCAGGTCCTGGCTGCGCGCCACGCCCTTGTCCAGGCGGAAGCTGCTGGACAGTGTGGCGAAGGTGGTTTTCTGGTCGTTCTGCGCGGCGCTGTTCCACTCCTTCAGCTCGGCCGGCAGGTTCTTCAGCGCCGCCACCAGGTCGATGCCGGTCAGCGCGCCGTTGTTCAGGCTCATCTGCACATTGCCGCTCAGGGTGTTGCGTAGCTGAGCGAAGGATTTGCCGTCGGCGTTGATGTCTATCTTGCCGTTGCCCTTGCCGTCCAGGCGGCTGAAGTTGAACAGGTCCACCAGCAGGGGACGGATTTTCATGCCCTGCAGCGTCTGGTTCACCTTCAGCTGCGGCACGTCGCGGCGGCTGAGGCTGGCGTCGCCCTGCAAGCGGCCCTCGTAGATGTCGGCCGACATCTGGTCCAGTTCCAGTTCGCGAGGGTTGATGCGCACATTGCTGCTGATCTGCTTGACGCGGAAGCGCCCGACAGCCAGTTCGCCAATCGCCACCTTGCCGGTGAGGTCGAACAGGTCCAGCCAGTCCAACGGGATATCGCCGGTGTTCTGGAAGATGGCCACCGGATCGCCCTTGCTTTCCGGCAGGTAGCGGTTCAGGTCCAGCCGGCCCACCGATACCGTGGCCTCGTGGCGCGGCTTGATCAGGCCGTACTGGCTGACGGTGACCGCCAGGTCGGAACCGTCCATCTTGCCGGCGACGCGCAGATTGAAGCGCGGTTCGTCCAGATCGCCGTCGAGCGCGCCGTCCATGGTGGAGACCAGCTTGCCGCGCGGCAACAGCGGGGTGGTGATGGAGGAGGTCAGCGCCAAGGGCTGCATCCGCAATTGGTTCATGCCGGCCAGCGACAGCGGCGCGTTGAGCTTGACATTGACCTTGGTGGAGCCGGCAAGCCAGTTGAAATCGCCGTGCAGCTTGTCGGCGTACAGGCCGGCTTCGTTGAGCTTGAGGTTTTCCAGTGTGGCTTCCAGTTGGTACTGGCTGCGCGCGTAGCTGAGCTTGGCGCTCAACTGGCCGGAGGGCATGGTGAATTCGTCGAAGCTGGCGTTGATCTGCGGCAGGGTCAGATGGACTTCGCTGCTGGGGCGCTCGCTGCTGAAGGCGAGCGCCACATTGCTGCCGGTGGCTTGCAGCGTGGCGAAGTTGAGCTTGTACTGTCCGCTGATGGTGAGCTTGCTCTCGCCCAGGCCCGGCACCTGGGTCATCGCCACCGCGTCCAGTTCTTCCAGGCTGACCTGGTCGTCCTGGATGGACAGCGGGGTGTTGACCGCCAAGCGCACCGGGCGCGAACCCTGTTCCAGAATGGCCCCGGCGCTGAGGCTGGCGCCCCCCAGCAGGTTGTCGGCATCCAGGCTGATGCTGGCGACGCGGCTGTCGGTGCGGGTCATCTGGTCGGACAGCACCAGGGTGCCCTCGCGTATCTTCAGCGTGTCCAGCTTGATGGAGAAACTGCTCTGGCTGTGGCGCTGGAACAGATCGGCGATGGACAGCCGGCCTTCCTGGTCGCGACTGATATTGGCGCTGGGACCGTACAGCGCCACCGAGCGCACTTCGCGGTTGCCGAACAGCAGCGGCCACCAGCCCAGGCCGACACGGAGTTCCTCGACGCGGGCGAACGGCGTTTGTTGTCCCGGCTCGGAGACGGAAAGCTTCTCGATCTGCACGCCGGGGGATGGGAATAGAGTGGGGGTGACGCGGCCTTCTATGCTGATCACGCGACCGGTGTCTTGCAAGGCGTGCGACAGTGTGGTGCGCACCTGGGCTTCGTCGAATTGCCAATAGATCAGCGATTGCACCAAGACGGCCACCGCCAGTAGCGCGGTGAGGCTGTAAACAGCGATGCGTAGCCACAGCCGGCCGGAATTCAATTTCATTGGTGGGTGCTCGGATGGGCCATGCCGGCGGATTGATCTAGGTTACTTGATTGCGGAAGCGGACTGGAGCGGGTGAAGGGAATCGAACCCTCGTCGTAAGCTTGGGAAGCTTCTGCTCTACCATTGAGCTACACCCGCGCGTTTTCGGCTAGAGCGCCCGAATGTAGCGTTTTTTGCCCGGCTTGGCAAGGTTTGGCGGCGGCGCGCGGGCGTCGCCGCGCTAAGGGCTTGATAAAAAAGAGCACGGTTTCAAGCGCCGGCGCGCAGCCTGCCGAGCAAGGCTGCCAACTGGTCGGTGGCCTGGCCCCAGCCGCTGGCGAAGCCCATCGCCTCATGCTCGCGCAGATCGGCTTCGGTCCAGTGCAAGACCTCGGCATGATAATGGGTCTTGCCGTCGCAGGGTTGGAATTCCAGCGTCACGGTCATGAAGGGCTTGGCCGATGGCAGCCACGCTTCGGTGTAGGCGTCGGTGAACACCAGGCGGCGTCCAGGCTGCACTTCCAGATAGACGCCGCGGTTGGGAAACTCCTGCCCGTCGGGACTGCGCATCACCACCAGGCTGGAGCCGCCGGGCCGGACGTCCAGTTCGGCCGCCGTCACCGTCCATGGCCGCGGAGTGAACCATTGGCATAGCAATTCGGGGTCGGTCCAGGCGCGGTAGACCTGTTCCGGCGGGGCGTCGATCAAGCGTTCCAGCGTCAGTCGATAGGGGCCGTTGGCGTGGCTCATGACGTGCCTTTCGGGTGGGGTATCGGCTCAGATTAGTTCTTCGTCATGAGCTTCGCAATCCCGCAGCTGGAATTTGCCGGCGCAGCGCCCGCGCCAGCCGCGCGACGCCTTGCTCCAGTTGTTCCGCTTCCAGCGCGCCAAAGCCCAGGCGCAGCGCCGGAATGTCGCCGCCGTCGCCGCTGAAGGCGCCGCCGGGCAGCGCCTTGACGCCGGCTTCGGCGGCATCGGCCAGCAGGCGCCGCATATCGGTCCACGGCGGCAGTCGCAACCACAGCGCGAGCCCGCCTTCCGGCAGGGTGTAGTTGGCGAGGCCGGCCAGCTCCCGGTCCAACGCGGCGGCCAGCGTTTGCCGGCGCGTGGCGTAGACTCGCAGCGCGCGGCGGATGTGGCGTTTCAGTTCGCCGCTGTGCATCAGTTCCGCCACCGCCAGCTCGGTGACGGCGTTGCCCTGGCGGTCTATCAGCATGATGTCGGCGGCGCAGCGTTCGATGATGGCGGGCTCGGCCACCATATAACCGACGCGCAGGCCCGGCGCCAGCACCTTGGACAGCGAGCCGACATAGATGATGCGTTCGGCGGCGTCCAGGCTGGCCATCGGCAGCACCGGGCTGCGGCTGAAGTGGAATTCGTGGTCGTAGTCGTCTTCGATGATGGTGAAACCGTAATGGTACGACAGCGCCAGTAATTGCAGCCGGCGTTCGGCCGGCATCATCAAGGTGGTCGGATACTGGTGGTGCGGCGTCAGGTAGACGGCCTTGACCGGCTGGCTCAGACACAGCCGCTCCAGCGCGTCCGGCCGCATGCCGGCCGCGTCCTGCTCCACGTCCAGCGGCCGCGCGCCCAGGGAGCGGAAGGCCTCGCGCGCCGGCGGGTAGCTAAGCGCGTCCAGCGCCACCGCGTCGCCGGGGCGCAGCAGCGCGCGGCCGGCCAGATAGATGCCCATCTGGCTGCCGCGCACCACGCAGATGCGCTCGGCGTCGGCATTGAGGCCGCGTTCCATGTCCAGCATTTCCGCCAGCGCCTGGCGCAGCCCCAGCTCGCCGCGCGGGTCGCCGTACGCCAGCCGTCCGGCGCGGGCGGCGGCGATCAGCGCGCGGCGGTAGGCGCGACCCAGCACATCGAAGGGAATCAGCCGCGAATCCGGCACCCCGTCGCCAAAGTCGATGAAGCGGCTTTCGGCCCTTGTCGTGGCCTGAGCAATGCGCGCTACGGCCGGTGTCGGGCGCGGCGACAGCAGCGGCAGGGTCGGCGCGACGAAGGTGCCGCGCCGACCCTGCGTCAGCAGCCAGCCCTGCGCCGCCAGTTCCTCATAGGCCAGCACCGCGGTCTTGCGGTTGATCCCCAGTTGCGCCGCCAGTTCGCGGCTGCCCGGCAGCGACGCGCCCGGCGGCAAGCGGCCGCGCTGGATGTCGGCGCTGATCTGCTGAGCGATCTGCAGATGGGCCGGCAGGCCGCCGCTTCGATCCAGGCTTAATTGCAAATCCCATTTGCGCAGCATGCGTGTTCCCCTTGTCGCCGTTTTTATTTCTGGACCATCAATATTATCAAAACTGGATGTTTTTGCTGGTCCAGTGTCGGCTTAAAGTGGCCGGGACAGATATTCAAGGAGCGGCAAATGACACAACAGGCAAACAGCGGCGCGTGCCGCTACCGGCTGGCGGCGATAGAGCGACTGGGGCGCGAGGTGCGCGGCTTGCGGCTGGAATGCGCGGATGCGGCGCCGCTGCGCTTTCAGAGCGGACAGTTCGTCGCGGTGACCACGCCGGGTGGGCTGCGGCGCAGTTATTCAATGGCGGCCGCGCCCAGCGCCGATGGCGGCATCGAGTTGCATGTGCGTCTGCAGCCCGGCGGCGAGTTTTCCGAATGGCTGCGCTGCGACGCGCGGCCGGGCGACGCGCTATGGCTGGAGGGGCCGCACGGCGATTGCGTGTGGCGCGACGATGCCGGCGCGGCGCAAACGCTGATGTTGGCGACCGGCACCGGCATCGCGCCGTTGCGGGCGATGTTGCAGTCGGGGCCGGACAGGGTTGGGCGGCCGCCGATCGCGCTCTATTGGGGAGGGCGCACCGAGGATGAGCTGTATCTGTTCGACGAGCTGAGGGCCTGGGAGCGCGAGCGGCCGGATTTCCGTTTCGAGCCAGTGCTGTCCGAGGCCGGGCCGGGCTGGAACGGCCGGCGCGGTTTCGTGCAGCAGGCGGCGGCCGAGGATTTTCCCTGTTTGCGCGCGGCGGAGGTATACGCCTGCGGCGCGCCGGCGATGGTCGCCGCGGCCAGGCAATTGCTGACGCGGCAGCGCGGGCTGCCGGAACAGCGTTTCCTGGCCGACGCCTTCCTGGCGGCTGCGCCGGCGCCGGTCGCGACTGAATCGATGGCGCTGCGGGTGCGCGCCGCGGACGGAGAGGAGATGCGGCTGGAAGTGGCCGCCGCCGGCAGCCTGATGCAGGCGCTGGCCGCGGCTGGGCTGATGCGCGGCGTCTGCGGCGGGCAGGCCTCGTGCGGCACTTGCCTGGTTCGCGTCGAGCAAGACGGGCTGGCGCGCTTGCAGGCGATGGAGCGCGCGGAGCGTCGGCTGCTGGCGGCGCTGGAGCTGTCGGAGGCGGACGACGGCCGCTGCCGGCTGGCCTGCCAGATCGCCTTGCAACCGTGCTTGCACGGTTTGGCGGTGGAGATTTCCGGGTAGGCGATCGCCTGCCCGCATTCAAGCAAAGGAGCATGAAATGGAAGCAAGCATTGAACGATCGGCCTTGGAGGGCGTGGGCCCGGCCTTCGATCCGCAGCAATTGATGGCGGTGCGCGACATGACCCGGCAGGCGATCGCCTTGATCGCCGCGGCGATGCGGCCGGGCATGTTGGAAGAGGACGCGGTGGAGCTGGCCAAGGACATCCTGGCTGAGCGCGGCATGTTGCGCGGCTGGCACGATGTCTACGTGCGCTTTGGCCGTAATACGCTGAAGACTTTCGGCACGGCGTCCGATCCTGGCGTGCGCCTGGGCGAGGACGATATTTTCTTCATCGACATCGGCCCGGTATGGAAGCAGTGGGAGGGCGACGGCGGCGACAGTTTCGTCACCGGCTCCGATCCGGAAATGGCGCGTTGCGCCGGCGACGCCCGCGCCATTTTCCACGAGGTGAGGCGCAAATGGGCGAGCGAGGGCTGTAGCGGGCGCGAGCTGTACCGCTTTGCCGAGGCCTGCGCCGCCGGTCGTGGCTGGGAACTGAACCTGGACCTGTCCGGCCACCGGCTGGCGGACTTCCCGCACGCGGCCATCCATGAAGGGCCGTTGGCGGAGGTGGACTTCACGCCGGCGCGCATGCTGTGGGTGCTGGAAATCCACATCCGCCATCCATCGCGGCCCTTCGGCGCTTTCTTCGAGGACATGTTGTTGGAGGATGGCTGTTTCGCCGAGTGAGGGCTGCCTAGATCTTGTTTACAAGCCCAGCTCGCTCAGGCCGGGATGACCGTCCGGCCTGCGCCCCAGCGGCCAGTGGAACAGGCGCTCGTCCTCGCGGATGGGCAGATCGTTGATGCAGGCGTAGCGGCGCTGCATCAGGCCGTCGGCGGCGAACTCCCAGTTCTCGTTGCCGTAGGAGCGGAACCACTGGCCGCTCTCGTCCCGCCATTCGTAGGCGAAGCGCACCGCGATGCGCGCGCCGTCGTGGGCCCATAATTCCTTGATCAGCCGGTATTCGTGTTCGCGCCGCCATTTTCGGCTGAGGAACTCGATGATCTGCGCGCGGCCGCGCGGGAATTCGGCGCGGTTGCGCCACTGGCTGTCCTCGGTATAGGCCTGGGCCACGCGAGCTGGATCGCGGCTGTTCCAGCCGTCTTCGGCCAGGCGGACCTTGAGCATGGCGCTGTCGCGATCGAAGGGCGGCAGCGGCGGGCGGAGTTCTGGTGCGTGCATGAGGATGTTCCTGTCTGGTGAGGGAAGGCGGCCAGTGTGCGCCGCGCCGGTGGCCGGCGGAATCCCTGCGGCGGGTAATGCTGTGTTGCGCCTGGCGGAAGAATGGGCCGGGCGCGGGCTGGCGCGCCGCTCGCGCTTGAGGCAGACTGCCGGGCTGGGGCGCTCCGCCGATCTTGCCGAATCCACGCCGTGAACAAATACAGCCAAATCTTTTCCGACATCGTCGCCGACATCGACAACCAGCGTTATCAGCAGGGCGACCGCATTCCTTCCGAAACCGAGCTGATGCACAGCTACGAGGCCAGCCGCGGCACGGTGCGCAAGGCGGTGGACATGCTGCAGGAACGCGGCTATGTGCAGAAGATCCACGGCAAGGGCGTGTTCGTGCTGCGCTCCGGCAATATCGAGTTCCAGCTCAGCGGCATCGTCAGCTTCAAGGAGGCTCACCAGCATCTGGGCCGCCGAGTCAGCTCTCGAGTGGCGGAGATGGAGACGGTGCCGGCCGATGCGCAACTGGCGCGGCTGCTGGACGTGCGCGAGAAAACCCCGCTGCTCAAGATCAAGCGGGTGCGCAATATCGACAATGAAAACGTGATCCTGGACATCAATTACTTTGTCGCCAGCCTGGTGCCGGGCCTGGACCGCGAAGCCGCCGCCGGGTCTATCTACGACTTCATCGAGCGGCGGCTGGGCCTGAACATCAGCTATGCGCAGCGGGTGATAGAGGCGCAGCCATGCAGCGAGGATGACCGCCGCTACCTGGACCTGAACGGCATGGACCATGTGATCGTGGTCAAGAACCACACTCATCTCTACGATGGCCGTCAGTTCGAATACACCGAGTCTCGCCACCGGCTGGATAAATTCTTCTTTTCCGACGTGGCCCGCCGCAAATAAGCGGCCGGCGTCCCATTCCGCCGCGGCGTCCCGGCCGCGGCACGGCTTTGTGCCGTTCGCCATTCCCTCCCTTTTGCCGTTGGCCGCGCCATCGCCCTTGTTGCGTTGGCGCTGAGAATATTCTGATTTTCCGCAAACTCGTCTGTACGAGTGTTGACGCAACTTATCTGTACGAGTTAGGGTGCCGTCATGGTCGGCGCGCTTGCCAAAATCGGCGCCGGACTCGATAACAGGCGCTGCGGCACCGCCGCAGACCGGGAGACGCAGGGATTAAACAGATGAGCCACGATTACCACAGCATCGCCGCGCGGATACTCGCCGCGGTGGGCGGCCGCGACAACCTCCAGCAGGCCGCGCATTGCATTACCCGGCTGCGGCTGTCCTTGAAGGACGACAGCCGGGTGGACCTGGAGGCCTTGCGCCAGGTGGACTTGATCAAGGGACAGTTCAGCCATGGTGGCGTGTTCCAGATCGTGATCGGCTCCGGCGATGTGGACCGGGTGTATCAATCTTTGATCGAGCTGGCGGCGCTGCAGCGCGCCACCGTGGCCGAGGTCAAGGCCAGCGGCGATCAGAAGCAGGGCCGGCTGCAACAGCTGGTCAAGGTGTTCTCCGATGTGTTCATGCCCATCCTGCCCGCCATCATCGTGGCCGGCCTGCTGATGGGCTTGAACAATCTGCTGGGCGCCAAGGGCATGTTCATCGAAGGCAAGAGCCTGCTGGATGCCTATCCGGGCCTGAGCGGGGTGTGGGGATTGTTGAATATGATGGCCAACACCTCCTTCGTGTTCCTGCCGGCGCTGGTGGGCTGGTCGGCGGCCAAGCGCTTCGGCGGCAGCGAGGTGCTGGGCATCGTGCTGGGCCTGCTGCTGGTGCATCCGGACCTGCTCAACGCCTGGAACTACGGCCAGGCCGCCGCTGGCCTGGGCGGCGCCAGCGTGCCGTATTTCGACGTGCTGGGCTGGTTCCGCGTCGAGAAGGTGGGCTATCAGGGCCAGATCCTGCCCATCCTGGCCGCCACCTGGGTGATGTGCCGGGTGGAGCTGTGGCTGCGGCCGCGGGTGCCCAACGCCATCCAGCTGCTGGTGGTGCCCATCGTCACCATCGTGATCAGCGGCGCGCTGGCGCTGGCGGTGATCGGCCCTGTGGCGCGCCATCTGGGCATCGCCATCACCGATGGCCTGGTCTATGTGTTCAACCTGGCGCCGCTGCTGGGCGCGATGCTGTTCGGCGCTCTGTACGCGCCGCTGGTGTTGACCGGCATGCACCATATGTTCATCGCGGTGGATCTGCAATTGATCGCCAATCAGGGCGGCACCTTCATCTGGCCGATGATCGCGCTGTCCAATATCGCCCAGGGCAGCGCCGCGCTGGCGATGTTCTGGCAGGCGCGCACCGCCAATGAGCAGAATATGGCGTCGACCTCGGCGGTTTCCGCCTTCTTCGGCATCACCGAGCCGGCGATGTTCGGCGTCAATCTGCGTTACAAGCTGCCGTTCTACGCGGCGCTGGCCGGCTCGGCGCTGGCGGCGGCCACCATCACCCTCAGCCATGTGCGCGCGTCGGCGATAGGGGTGGGAGGCTTGCCGGCCTTCATTTCCATCATTCCGCAGCAGATACCGATGTTCCTGGTCGGCACCGTGGTGGCCCTGGTAGCGCCGTTCGCGCTGACATGGGCGCTGGCGCGCCGCCAGCCGCATGCGGTGCTGAGCGAGAAAGCCCTGTGATGAACAAGAATTTGAAATCCGCGGTGGTGTATCAGATCTATCCCAAGAGTTTCCACAGCCATGGCGGCGGTGCCACCGGTGACCTGCTGGGCGTCGCCGACAAGCTGGACTACCTGGCCTGGCTGGGGGTGGACTATCTGTGGCTGACGCCGTTCTACCGCTCGCCGCAGCACGACAACGGCTATGACGTCAGCGACTACTATTCCATCGATCCCGCCTACGGCAGCATGGCCGACTTCGAACTATTGCTGGCCGAGGCGCGGCTGCGCGGCATCGGCGTGATGCTGGACATCGTGGTCAATCACACTTCCACCGATCATCCGTGGTTCCGTCAGGCCTTGCAGGGCCGGGATAATCCCTACCGCGATTTTTACATCTGGCGCGACCAGCCCAATAACTGGGGCTCCAAGTTCGGCGGCTCGGCTTGGGAGCTGGACCCGGCCAGCGGCCAGTATTATCTGCACCTGTTCGATAAGACTCAGGCGGACCTGAATTGGGACAATCCGGAGGTGCGGCGGGCGGTGTTCGAAATGATGAATTTCTGGGCGGACAAGGGCGTGGCCGGCTTCCGGCTGGACGTGATCAATCTGATCTCCAAGGACCCGGCTTTCTCCGAGGACGATAGCGACGGTCGCCATTTCTACACCGACGGCCCGCGCGTGCACGAATATCTGCAGCAGATGCACCGCGAAGTCTTCGCCGGCCGCGATTTGATGACGGTGGGCGAGATGTCGTCCACCTCGCTGGAACACTGCGTCGCCTATTCGCACCCCGAGCGGCGCGAGTTGTCGATGACCTTCAACTTCCATCATCTGAAAGTGGACTACCCTGGCGGCGAGAAGTGGCGCGCGGCGCGTTTCGATTTCATCGCGCTCAAGCGCATCCTCTCTGATTGGCAGAGCGGCATGCACGCCGGCGGCGGCTGGAACGCGCTGTTCTGGTGCAATCACGATCAGCCGCGGGTGGTGTCGCGCTTTGGCGACGACGGCCGCTACCGCGTGGAGTCCGCCAAGATGCTGGCCACCGCGCTGCATGCCTTGCAGGGCACGCCCTATATCTACCAGGGCGAGGAGATCGGCATGGCCAACCCTGGCTTCGCCGACATCGACGCCTACCGCGACGTGGAAACGCGCAATGCCTACCATCGGCTGCGCGCCGGTGGCCTGGGCGAGGCCGAGACGATGGCTGCGATCCGGCAGAAATCGCGCGACAACTCGCGCACGCCCATGCAATGGGACGACAGCCGCCACGCTGGCTTCTCGCGTGGCGTGCCGTGGATAGGACTGGCGCCGGACGCGGCGACGGTCAACGTCGCCGCCGCGCGCCGCGACCCGGACTCGGTGCTGCATCACTATCGGCGCCTGATCGCGCTGCGCAAGCGCTACCCGGTGTTCCGCGATGGGGATTACCGCTGCCTGACGCCGGACGATCCGGCGCTGTGGGTCTACGCGCGCGCGGTGGAGCAGGAAAAACTGCTGGTGATCTGCAATTTCAGCGCCGAGGAGCGCGACTACTCGCCGCCGGCCGAATACCTGACGGCAGATCATGGCTGGCAGCTGCTGTGCGCCAATTACGCCGACGCGGCGGCGAACCCGGCCCGGGCGCGCCTGCGGCCTTACGAATCCTTGCTCTACCGCGCCGAATTGTTCTGAGAACTGTGCTGATCCGTGGGCTCCGGCCCGCTTGCGGCCTGCCGGCATTCCCGGCCGGTAGGCCACGCTTTGCCCAAAACACAAGGGAAATGGAGAGAGATGCAATGACGCGATTCACATCCCGCGGCCTAGTCCTGCTGGGCTTGGCCGTTCCCTTGCTGGCGGCCCCCGCCGCCCAGGCGCTGGATTTCCACGGCTATCTCCGCCTCGGCGCCGGCGGCGCCGACAGCGGCGGCAAGCAGAGCTGCTTCCAACTGGCCGGCGCCGAAACCAAGTACCGGCTTGGCAATGAGTGCGAGCAGTACGCCGAGCTGGAGCTGGGCCAGCAGCTGTTCCAGGCCGAAAACGGCAGCAAGATCAGCGTGGTGGGCATGGCCAGCTTGTACAATAGTTATGGCCGCGCGCCGACCTTCCAGGGCGACAACGGCAATGTCCGCTTGCCGCAGGCCTATGCCAAATGGAGCGATATCCCACAGTTGAACGGGGCCACGCTGTGGGCCGGCCGCCGCTATTACAAGCGCCACGACGTGCATATCGCCGATTTCTATTTCTGGAACCCCAGCGGCACCGGCTTCGGCCTGGAGGACTACCGCCTGGGCGGCGATCTCAAGCTCAGCTACGCCTTCTCGCGCAACGACAACTGGGGGCAGGAGGACCAGGCCAATAAGCACGATCTGCAACTGGGTGGCATCGCCGTCAATCCCGGCGGCGAATTGAGCCTGGGCCTCAGCTACATCCAGCGCGCCGGCCAGGTGGCGGACGCGCACAGTGGCTGGTCGCTGAGCGCGCTGCATGAGCAAAAAGGCGTGCTGGGCGGCCGCAATCTGTTTGCGCTGCAATATGGCGTCGGGCCGGGAACCGGCCTGGGCGGCACCGGCGGCCTCGTCAGCGATAGCGGCACACGCCGCAGCCGGCTGGTGGAAGCGCTGGACTGGCAAGCGACGCGGGAATTCGGCGGCCAGCTGATGCTGGCCTGGCAGCGCGACGCGCGGCCGGACGGCGGGCAGACCTGGTGGTCGGCCGGCGCGCGCCCGGCCTATGCCTTTGGCGAGCGCTTCAAACTGCTCGCCGAGCTGGGCGTGGACCGGGTCAAGGCCGCCGATGGCCAGGTCCGCACCTTGAGCAAATTCACCATCGCGCCGACGCTGGCCTTGGATAAGGCGTTCTGGAGTCGGCCGGAACTGCGTTTCTACTATACCTATGCGCGCTGGAACCGCGCCGCCCAGCAAGCGGCCGTGCCCGGCTCGGCGCTGGCCGGAGATGGCGCCTTTGGGGGCGCGCTCAGCGGTTCCAGCTTCGGCGTGCAGTTGGAACATTGGTGGTGAGCGGCGTGTGAGCGCAGCGGGCACAGGCATTCAAATTTTTTGAATGTCTCGCCCGGATAATTGATCTGTCGATCCTGTCCGGCGGCTGTTAGATTGGCCTGTCTGACGCTAGACGGGAGGGACTATGCCGGACATCGATGCCTTGTTTCGAGCCCGTATCGGCTGGGACGCGCGGCGCCCCTTGCAGTTCGACGAGATCGACGCCCTATTGCGCGAAGTGGCGCTGAGCCTGCCGTTCGAAAACTTGAAGTTGTTCGACGGCGAGCCGGAGGCGCTCAGCGAGCGAGCGCTGTTGGAGAAAATCGCGCTGCGCGACGAAGGCGGCCTGTGCTACGAGCTCAATCCCTTGCTCTATCTATTCCTGCGCCGCAACGGCCTGGAAGCCAGCCTGATCCGCGCCACGGTGTTCGATGAAGACAAGCAGGACTGGTTGCCGCTGGTCGGCACTCACGTCGCCATCCTGCTGTGGCATCAGGAGCAGGGCTATCTGCTCGATTGCGGTTTCGGCCTCAAACAGCCTATGCGCATGGTGCCCTTGTGCGGCGAGGCCGTGGTGTCCGCCAACGGCGCCTACCGGGTGGCGTGGCCGGCCGGCGCCGGCTTCGCGCAGCTGGAACGGCGGCCGGCGGCCGAGGAGCGCTGGCAGATCGCCTACGGCTTCGATCTGGACGACGAGATTGCCGATTGCGGCGCACTGAGCGAGATCCAGCGCCGCATCGCCGAGGACCCGCGCTCGCCGTTCAACAAGAGCCGGCTAATGGTGCTGCTGACCGCCGAAGGCAGCCGAGTGCTGACCGAGGAGACCTTGACCGAGACGCGGAACGGCAAGCAATGCCGGCTGGCCTTGCGGCCAGGGGAGTTCGAGGTGTTCCGCCGCCTGTTCGTCCGCCGCTTCGTCCCCATCTCCATGGCCTGAAGCCGGGGGCTTGCCGTCCCCGCCCGGATGGGTACACTGGGCGCTGGTCCACTCTCAAGAGAGCTTAGCCGCCATGTCCGCCCTGTTACGCGCTGCTCGTCGTTTCGCCCCTGCCCGCATGCTGCTGGTCCGCCCGCGACTGGTGGGCGCCGCCGTTGTCGGCCTGCTGGCCCTGCAGGCATTGCCGTGGTTGATGCCGCTGCAG
Organism: Chromobacterium sp. LK1; assembly: GCF_001043555.1. Lineage (NCBI taxonomy): Bacteria > Pseudomonadati > Pseudomonadota > Betaproteobacteria > Neisseriales > Chromobacteriaceae > Chromobacterium > Chromobacterium sp. LK1. Next base: position 43,407 of record NZ_LDUI01000009.1, read on the forward strand.
GATATCACTCGCTACATCGTGGCGTGGAATGTCGGCGTGCTGCTTTATCTGGCCTTGGTGGGCTGGATGATGTTCAGCGGGGGCAGGCAGCAGATCCGGCACTGGGCCAAGCTGGAAGACGAGGGGCAGGCGCTGGTGATGACGCTGGTGATACTGGCGGCGCTGGCCAGCCTGGCCGCCATCGTGATGGAGCTGGCGGTGGTGAAGGACCTGCACGGCTGGCGCCGCGGCGGCCACATTCTGCTGGCCATCCTGACCATCTTTTCTTCCTGGGCCTTCATCCACGTGATGTTCGCGCTGCATTATGCGCGCAGCTATTACGCCTCCCATGCGCGCGGCCTGCCGCCGGGCCTGGAGTTTCCCGGCAAGGAAGAGCCGGATTACGGCGATTTCCTCTATTTCGCCTGCATCATCGGCACCTCCGGCCAGACCGCCGATGTCAGCTACACCACCAGCGCGCTACGCAAGGTGGGCACGCTGCATTGCGTACTGTCCTTTTTCTTCAACGCCACGGTGCTGGCCTTGATGATCAATATCGCCGCCGGCCTGATTTGAAGCCGGCGCGCAGCGAGACCTCATGTTGAATGTCGTGAAATTATTGTTGTTGTTCGGTCTGACCGCGGTGGCGGAAATCGTCGGCTGTTACTTGCCCTGGTTGTGGCTGCGCAAGGAGGGGCCGTGGTGGCTGTTGTTGCCGGCGGCGCTGGCCTTGATGCTGTTTGTCTGGCTGCTCAGCCTGCATCCGGCGGCGGCGGGCCGGGTCTATGCCGCTTACGGCGGCGTCTATGTGGCGGTGGCCTTGTTGTGGTTGTGGCTGGTGGACGGCATGCGGCCCAGCGCCTGGGATATCGCCGGCGCGGCGGTGGCCTTGTGCGGGATGGCCATCATCATGCTGGCGCCGCGGCCGGTCTGAGAACCTGTTCAAAGTCTGCTGCGCTTCGGCGATACGGCGTTGAAAACCGCTTCGAAATGCTCATGTACCGAATGTACACTCCGCTTTCTCAGCCGTTTTCGCCTTGTCTCGCTCTTGCTCGCGAGACTTTGAACAGACTCTGAGAGCGGATTGCCGATCCAGCGCGCGGCGAAGTGACATGAAGAAACCGGGCCTAAGCCCGGTTTTTCTTGACGGCTGCGCGATTCAAGCGGCCGGCGGCAGGGTGTCGGCGAAGGACGGCCGCGTCATCAGCCGTTCCAGCAGGCTGGCCAGATTGGGGTGGCTGTCGCGCCAGTCTATTTCCGGGAAGCGGAAGTCCAGATAGCCCAGGCAGGCGCCGACGGCGATGTCGGCCAGGCTGTAGCCGACGCCGTTGCACCACTGGCGGTCGGCCAGGTCGGCGGCGAGCGCGGCCAGGCCGCGATCAATCTTGCCGCGCTGGCGCGCGATCACCTCGGGCATCTGTTTGTCGTCCGGGCGGCGTTTTTCCAGCACGATGGCCACCGCGGCATCGACGATGCCGTCGGCCAACGCCTCCCAGCGCCGGGTGGCGATCAGCAGGCGGTTTTCCTGCGGCAGGATGCGCGACACCGGTGAGATATTGTCCAGATACTCGGCGATGACGCGCGAGTCGTACAGCGTCGAGCCGTCATCCAGTTCCAGAACCGGCACCTTGCCCAGAGGATTGTAGTCGCCGACGCGGGTATCCGCGTTCCACGGCACGTCCTCCTCAAGCGGGCAGTCTATTTTCTTTTCGGCCAGCACGATGCGCACCTTACGGGCGTAGGGGCTGGTCAAGGAGACGATGAGTTTCATGTTTCGGATCGATCTGGATGATGGCAGGCGAAGTGCTCGCCGGATGCGATCCGGCGAGCGACTACTTTAGCGCAATGCCGAGGCGGCTGGAAGGCTTACTTCAACTCCACCTTGCCGCTGACTTGCAGCTGCAGTTGGGACTGTCCAGGCTGCAGATCGGGCTGCGCCACTTCCGCGTTGGCGTCCATGGCGGCGGCCTTCATCATCATCGGCGGACGGAAGATGGGTGATTGGCTGCCAATGTCCAATTCTTTGATATTGCTAACATTTTTTCCGATTGCCTTGGCGGCGATCTTGGCCTGGGATTCCAGGTTGGCGATGGCTTCCGGCAGCATGCTTTGCTCGGCTTCCTTGCGCGCCTGATCGGACACGCTGAATTGCAGACCCTGCAGCAGCAGATTCTGTTGCAGTTTGGCCATCAATTCCGCGGCCTGGGCGAAGTCGCGGCTCTTCAGCTGGATTTCCACCCGGCCTTGCCAGCTTTGGATCTTGCCGTTCTTGTCGTAATTGGGCCAGGTGTTGTAGCCGCCGCTGGACAGCTGCACCTTGGCGTAATTGCGGCCTAGCGCGATGCCTTGGGCGGCGGCCTTGTTAAGCCTATCGGCCAGCACCGCCGGCTGGGTGTTGCTCATTTGCTGGTAGAAGGTGGCGCTGATTTGATCATTGGCCACTTCGCGCTGCGCGCTGGCTGACAGATTGAGCTGGGTGCTCTCGGCCAGCGCCGGGGCGGCGCTGACGGCGAACAGGGTTCCAAGGCTGGCAAGCAAGAGAGTTGGTTTGTTCATGTGTTCATTCCCATGAAATTGTTGTCTTGATCGGAAAAGTCCGATTTGCAGTGTGTAGGCCCATCATGCCCGAGAAAAGTTTCCGACGGCATACTACCCTTCGGCCAGTTCTATCCGGTTGCGGCCATTGCGTTTGGCCTGGTACAGCCGGCTGTCCGCCGCCAGGAACAAGCTGGACAGGCTGTCGTAGGGCTGCTGGCTGGTGCTGGCGATGCCTATGCTGGCGCTGATGCGCAGCGGCGCCGCCGCGGCCGAGGGCTGCGGGCTCAGTTCGGCGATCGCGTGCATGATGCGCTGCGCGGCTTCGTGAGCGGCGTGCAGGCCAGTGCGCGGCAGCAGCATCACGAATTCCTCGCCGCCGTAGCGGCCGACGATATCGTCGGCGCGCGCCTGGCGGCGCAGGCAGTCCGCCAATTGCCGCAGCACCAGGTCGCCGCTTTGATGGCCGTAGCGGTCGTTGATGCTTTTGAAGTGGTCCACGTCCAAGAGCAGCAGCGCCAGCGGCTTGCGCTCGCGCCAGGAGCGCCGGTAGGCGGCCTCGGCCAGTTCGCGAAAGCCGCGCTGATTGAGCAGATTGGTCAGGCCGTCGTGGCTGGCCTGGTGCTGAGTATGCTCCAGCGCGCGCTCGTAGCAGATGTACAGCGCGCACAGGATGAAGCTGAAGCTGAGCCAGTGCATGCCCAGCGAGCTGAACATGGAGAAGCGCATCGCGGCGGCGTCATAAACGGCGCCGGCCCAGCCGGCGTGGACGATGCGCGCCAGCGCCAGCAAGGCGTAAAGCAGGCAGACCGCCAGCGCCATCTTGCGGCCGGCGCCGGCGATGCGCGAATGGCCGGGCCACAGCTCGCGCGCGGTCAGCAACCAGGCGATCAGGTAGACCAAGCAGACCGCGGTGGTGCGCTGTCCCATATCGGCCGGGCCGGCCTGCAGATAGGCGGCCATGCCGGCGGCCACCAGCAGCAGGCTTTGCCAGACGCGCGGATTTTTGCCGTTGAGCTGACGGATGCCGCAGAGCGCGAGGGGATGGAATAGCATCCACAGTAGATTGTTGAACACCAGTTGCGGCCACGGCGGCAAGCCGATGGGCAAGAGACTGAACATGCCGCCCAGGCTGATGCAGCCGCCGGCGATGCCGAAATAGAGAAAGGCGCGCTCGCCGCGCTTGCGCAGCCAGAACATCGTGGTGACGGCGGTCAATACGATGCCGTAGCCGGTGGTGCTGAGCACGGTGGCCTGGAAGTCGAGGATGCTTTGCATGTAGGAGTCTGTTCAAAAGCCACCGCGCGACGGATGCGCGCGTGGGCGCAAGCCAGAGCTTGAACAGGCTCCGAGGCGGATGCGCTTTGCAGTGTGAATTATGACAAACGGCCCATCATAGGGCCGTTGTCCATGGGCTTCAATCCGCAAAGCTACGCAGCCAGCCTGACAAATCCCGACAATATGTCGTCGGGATTCCTGCCTGGCATCAAGCCAGGTATTCGTAACCGGGCAGCGTCAGGAACTCGACGAAATCGTCCGAGGTGGTCAGCAGGTCGAACATCGCGGCCGCGTCGTCGTATTGGCGGGTCCAGCGCGCGCCGTATTCGGCCTTGAGCTTGGCCACCTCCGCCGCGTGCAGTTGGCGGAACAGCTCGACGGTGACTTTGCGGCCGTCGTCCAGCACGCCCTTGGGGCTGCGTATCCATTGCCAGATCTGCGAACGGGAGATTTCGGCGGTGGCGGCGTCTTCCATCAGATTGTGGATGGGCACGCAGCCGTTGCCGGAAATCCAGGCGCCCAGGTACTGGATGCCGACGTTGATGTTCATCGCCAGTCCGGCCTCGGTGATCGGCGCATCCGGGCGGAAGTCCAGCAGTTCGGCGGCGCCGACCTGAACGTCCGGCCGCTGCTTGGCGATCTGGTTGGGCGCGTCGCCAAGCACCTTGCCGAAGGCCTCGGCGGCGATGGGCACCAGGCCGGGGTGGGCCACCCAGCCGCCGTCGTAGCCGTCGGCGGCGTCGCGTTCCTTGTCCGCGCGGACGCCGGCCAGCGCCTTCTCATTGGCCGCCGGATCGTTCTTGATCGGAATCAGCGCCGCCATGCCGCCTATCGCCGGTGCCGCGCGGTGGTGGCAGGTCTTCAGCAGCAGCAGGGCATAAGCGCGCATGAAGGGCACCGTCATGGTGATCTGGGCGCGGTTGGCCAGGCAGAAGTCGCGGTTCTGGCGGAATTTCTTGATGCAGCTGAAGATATAGTCCCAGCGGCCGGCGTTGAGGCCGGCGCTGTGCTCGCGCAATTCGTACAGGATCTCGTCCATTTCAAAGGCGGCGAGTATGGTTTCGATCAGCACCGTGGCCTTGATCGTGCCTTGCGGGATGGACAGCTCGTTCTGGGCGAACACGAACACCTCGTTCCACAAGCGCGCTTCCAGATGGCTTTCCATCTTGGGCAGATAGTAATAAGTGGCGCTGCCCACGCTGCGCAGATAGGCAATGTTGTGGAAGAAGGACAGGGCGAAGTCGAACAGCGCGCCGGAGACGATGTCGCCGTCCACCTTGACGTGCTTTTCCATCAAATGCCAGCCGCGCGGGCGCAGCAGCAGGGTGGCGGTGTCGGCGTTGAGCCGGTATTGCTTGCCGTCCGGGTTGGCGAAGGAGATGGTTTTGCGGTAGGCGTCGCGGACATTGATCTGACCGTTGATCTGGTTGTCCCAGCTCGGGCAGTTGGAGTCCTCGAAATCCGCCATGAAACTCTTGGCGCCGGAATTGAGCGCGTTGATCATCATCTTGCGGTCCACCGGGCCGGTGATTTCCACGCGGCGGTCCAGCAGGTCGTCCGGCAGCGGCGAGATCTTCCAGTCGCCGGCGCGGATGGCGGCGGTATCCGGCAGGAAGTCCGGCAGCTTGCCCGCGTCCAGCTCGTTCTGGCGCGCGGCGCGGGCGGCCATCAGCTCGCGGCGGCGCGGTTCGAAGTGGCGGTGCAGCTTGGCGACGAAGGCCAGCGCGTCGTGGCTGAGGATGTCGGCGTAGGCCGGGGTGAGCGTAGCGAGGATTTCCATCCCCTGGGGAAGCGTTGCTGCCATGGCGGGACTCCTTGAAGATTCGGGTGGCGCGGATGCGCCGGGACAGGCGCTCCCGCGTCCGGGCCTGGGACGGTGAAACGGGACCAGGCTAGTCTAGCTAGGCAAAGCGTAAAAAAAAATGCATATATAGACATATCATCTTTTACTTTTTGTTAGCTAATCGTGGGGCGGCTCGGATGTTGAAACAGTTGGAGACCTTTGTCGCGGTGGTGACGCAGGGCAGCTTGTCGGCGGCCGCGCGCCAGGAGGGGGTGGTGCCGGCCATCGTCGGCCGCCGCATCGACGCCCTGGAGGAGAGGCTGGGGGTCAAGCTCTTGACCCGCAGCACGCGCAGCCTGGCGCTGACCCAGGAGGGCGCGGCGTTTTACGAGGATTGCCAGCGCATCCTCGCCGATCTGGCGGACGCCGAGGCGGCGGTGGCTTCCGGCAGCGGCCGCGCGCGCGGCCATTTGCGGGTGTCGGCACCGGCCGGTTTCGGCCGCAAGCACGTGGCGCCGCATATCGCCGGCTTTCAATTACGCCATCCGGACGTCAAGGTGACGCTGGATCTGTCGGACCGGCTGGTGGACCTGCAGCGCGACCGCATCGATTGCGCGATTCGCATCTCGGACCTGGCCGATTCCTCGCTGGTGGCGATCCGGCTGGCGGAAAACCGCCGCGTGGTGGTGGCGGCGCCGGCCTATCTGGCGCGCCACGGCCTGCCGCGCCGGCTGGAGGACCTGGCTGAGCACAACTGCCTGTCCTTGGGCGAGAGCCAGAGCCGCGGCTGGGCGTTCCGCCGCGACGGCGAGGCGGTGAACCTGCGCGTCGGCGGCCGGCTGGAGTGTAACGACGGCGCGGTGCTGCATGACTGGGCGCTGCAGGGCCTGGGCCTGGCCTGGCGTTCGCTGTGGGAGGTGAAGGACGATCTGTCCGACGGCCGGCTGGTGACGGTGTTGGACGAATTCTCCACGCCGGACTATCCCGTGTGCGCGGTGGTGCCGCAGCGCCGCTTGCTGCCGGCGCGAGTGCGGCACTTCGTCGATTATTTACGGTCAGTCTATGCTGATGAGGCTTATTGGAATTGACATCATGAAATGGAAAAATTGGGGCGTCGCGGCCTTGTTGGCCGGCTTGGCGGCCGTTCCGGCCTGGGCCGGCGCGAGCACGGTGGGGCTGAGCTGCCTGCCATCGGCCGGCGCCGGCGTGGACATGCGCGAGTGGCTGCTGGACCGCTTGGTGTTGAAGGGGGCGGCGGTGGACGAGGCGCGGCCGCAATGGAAGCTGTGCTTCAAGCAAGGCCAGCAGCGCCAGGTGTATTGGCCGGCGGACGGCTGGTACGCCGGCGGCTGGCGCGATTGGCGCTACGGCGGCGGCATGTACTGGTCGCCGGACTATCAGGTGCGCACCGTGCGCACGCTGGCGCTGGAGGTGGTCAATAGCGCCGACGGCGCGGTGCTGTGGCAGGGCCAGCAGGAATTGGACGACGGCGACAACGGCCGTCAGCAATTGGAGAACGCCGCGCGCAAATTGATAGATTTGATGCCATTGCCATGATTTGTTTTGCGCTATGATGACATGCAGGGTTTGATAATGGCGGGCTATATGGGGTTTCCCGCATTGCCGACGGCCGGCCCTGCGGTACTATCGCATTCTTCCCCGGCATGAACTGCGTGGATCGGTGGCTTAAGCACCGCGCTCGACAATGGCAAGTCCTTGTTATGGCGTCTAATTTAAAGCCAGCGGCGGACAGGACAGCGGGGGAGAGGACACAACAGATCATACAGGCCCCATCCGAGTATGAAGCGCCCGCCGGGACAGCGGGCGCTTTGTCGTTGTACCGGACGGCCGTTACGGGACAGTGAAACAAATGAGTTTGATGCGCAAAAAGAGCGTCCAGGGAATGCTGGCTACCGCTCAGACCTCGCGTGGGCTTCGCAAGGAGCTTTCCGCTTTCGACCTTACCATGCTCGGCATCGGCGCCATCATCGGCACCGGCATCTTCGTGCTGACCGGCACCGGCGCCACGGTGGCCGGCCCCGGACTGGTGCTTTCCTTCGTGATCAGCGCCTTCGCCTGCGGTTTCGCCGCGCTGTGCTATGCCGAGTTCGCTTCCATGCTGCCGGTTTCCGGCTCCACTTACACCTATGCCTATGCGACGCTGGGCGAGATGATAGCCTGGATCATAGGCTGGGACTTGCTGCTGGAATATCTGCTGGCCTCGTCGGCGGTGTCGGTGGGCTGGTCCGGTTATTTCCAGAGCCTGCTGTCCGGCTTCGGCGTGACCCTGCCTGAATACCTGACCGCCGCCGCCGGCTCGCTGCCGGGCAAGCAGACGCTGTTCAATCTGCCGGCCTTCTGCGTGGCGATGGTGATCACCGCCTTGCTGGCCTTCGGCATCAAGGAATCCAAGCGCGTCAACAATGTGGTGGTGCTGATCAAGGTGGGCGTGGTGTTGCTGTTCATCGGCATCGGCGTGTGGCACGTCAAGCCGGTGAACTGGCAGCCGGCGCTGCCCTTCGGCTTCTCCGGCGTGTTCCACGGCGCCGCCATCGTGTTCTTCAGCTTCATCGGCTTCGACGCGGTGACCTGCGCCGCCGAGGAAGTGAAGAACCCGGCCAAGGACATCCCGCGCGGGGTGATCTGGTCGCTGGGCGTGTGCTCGCTGCTTTACGTGGTGGTGGCCGCCATCATGACCGGCATCGTGCCTTATATGCAGTTCGCCGGCGTAGACCATCCGGTGTCGCTGGCGCTGCAAGTGGCCAAGCTGGACTGGTTCGCCGGCTTTGTCGACCTGGGCGCCATTCTCGGCATGATGACGGTGATCCTGGTGATGACTTACGGCCAGACCCGCATCCTGTTCGCGATGTCGCGCGACGGCCTGCTGCCCAAGATCTTCTCCGAAGTGAATCCCAAGTACGGCACCCCGTACAAGGCCACTTGGCTGATCGGCACCATTATCGCCTTGCTGGCCGGCTTCGTGCCGCTGCACACCCTGGCCGAGCTGGTGAATATCGGCACCCTGGCCGCCTTCACCCTGATCGCCTTGTCGGTGATCGTGCTGCGCAAGCGCGAGCCCGATCTGCCGCGCAAATTCGTCTGCCCAGGCGTGCCCTACATCCCGACGCTGGCCATCTTGTGCTGCGGCTTCCTGATGACTCAGCTGTCGTTGCTGACCTGGTTGTGCTTCATGGCCTGGCTGCTGATCGGCCTGGTGGTGTACTTTGGCTATTCGCGGCGCAATTCGCTGTTGAACAACCCTGCTTAAAGGCAGAAAAGGACAAAGCCGGCATCCGCCGGCTTTTTTTGCGCCTGGCGTCGGCGGGCGGATAATGGCGGCATGGATAAATAAGGGGGAAGCGATGGAAGCGAAGACCGAATTGTCGGCATGGCAGGGCGACATCACCACGCTGGCGCTGGACGCCATCGTCAACGCCGCCAACACCAGCCTGTTGGGCGGCGGCGGCGTGGACGGCGCCATCCACCGCGCCGCCGGGCCGGAACTGCTGGCGGAATGCCGGAATTTGCACGGCTGCCGCGTCGGCGAGGCCAAGCTGACCGCCGGCCATCGACTGCCGGCACGGCATGTGATCCACACCGTGGGCCCGGTGTGGCAGGGCGGCGCCCACGGCGAGGCGGAGCTGCTGGCCGCCTGCTACCGCAACAGCCTGGAACTGGCGGCGCGTCATGGTTTGGACAGCATCGCCTTCCCGGCGATCAGTTGCGGCGTTTACGGCTATCCGCAGCGGCAGGCCGCCATCATCGCGGTGGACACGGTGCGCGCTTGGCTGGCGCGCGAGCCGCATGGCTTGCGGCGGGTGTTGCTGGTGGCTTTCGATGACGCGATGGCTGGCCGTTATCGGCAGTTGCTGGCCGGCGCTAGCTGACCTCGCCCTTGGACGGGCGCGGCAACTGTCCGCCGCAGTGCTTGCAGAAGCGCGCGTCCCAGTCGTGGCCCTCGGTGAAGCAGTGCGGACACAGCCGGGTGCCGGACACCGCCTCCGCTGTCTTGCTCTTGGCGCCGCTGCCGCGCGCGATTTCGGCGGTGACGATGCCGGTGGGCACCGCGATGATGCCGTAGCCGGTGATCATCACCACGCTGGCCAGCGCCTGGCCCAGCGGCGTCTTGGGCGTGATGTCGCCAAAGCCCACCGTGGTCAGGGTGACGATGGCCCAGTAAATGCTGACCGGGATGCTGGTGTAGCCGTGCTCCGGCCCTTCGATCACGAACATCAGCGTGCCCAGGATCACCACCAGCAGCACCACGGTGACCAGGAACACCGTGATCTTGCGGCGGCTGGCCAGCATTGCCCGTTTTAGCTCGCTGGCCTCGCCGATATAGCGCGTCAGCTTGAGGATGCGGAACATGCGCAGCAGCCGCAGGATGCGGATATCGGCCAGGAAGCGGCTCTCCGGGATGAACAATCCCAGATAGAGCGGCAGCACCGCCATCAAGTCGATGACGCCGAAGAAGCTTTTCACATAGCGCATCGGCTTGTGGATACAGATCAGCCGCAATGCGTATTCGATAGTGAACAGAATGGTGAAACACCAGTCTAGAATCTTGAGCTGGGCGCCCCAGGCGGCCTGTATGCTTTGCACGCTTTCCAGAATCACTGTCAGCACCGACAACAGGATGGCGATGATCAGCGCCAGGTCGAAGATGCGCCCCAGCCGGGTATCGGCCTCGTAAATGATGATGTAGAGCTTGCGGCGCCAGCCGGTGAGCGGGATCAGCGTTTCCTGTGTCGGCATAAGTGGGGAGTGGACCTCGGTCTGCGGGTGATGGGCACTGGTTTCAGTGTAGCGGTTTTGCCGTCGCGGCCATGGCGGTGCCAGGGCGCGGCCGGCTGAGACTGCCAAGTTTGCCGATTATAAGCAAACAATATTTAGCATCGCCGTACGGCTTGTTTATGATGCTGGGTAATATGGTTTTCTTCAAAACTGTCTGTGGAGAATAAAGATGCGAATTGCCAATGCAGTGACGGATTTGATCGGCAACACCCCGCTGGTGCGGCTGAACCGGGTGAGCGATGGTTGCGGCGCCACCGTGGTGGCCAAGCTGGAGTTCTTCAACCCGGCTCACAGCGTCAAGGACCGCATCGCGGTGGCGATGATAGACGCCGCCGAACAGGCCGGCAAGATCGGCCCGGACACCACCATCGTTGAACCCACTTCCGGCAATACCGGCATCGGTCTGGCCATGGTCTGCGCCGCGCGCGGCTACAAGCTGGTGATCACCATGCCGGAAACCATGAGCCGCGAACGCCGCCAGCTGCTGCGCGCCTATGGCGCCGAACTGATCCTGACCCCGGGCCCCGATGGCATGGGCGGCGCCATCGCCAAGGCGCGCGAGCTAGTGGAGCAGAATCCGGACAGCCATTTCATGCCGCAGCAGTTTGAGAACCCGGCCAACCCGGCCATCCACCGCAACACCACCGCCGAGGAAGTGTGGAACGACACCGACGGCCAGGTCGACATCTTCGTCGCCGGCGTCGGCACCGGCGGCACCATCACCGGTGTGGGCGAAGTGCTGAAGGCGCGCAAGCCCGGGGTGCAGATCGTGGCGGTGGAGCCGGACGCCTCGCCGGTGCTGTCCGGCGGCCCCAAGGGCCCGCACCCTATCCAGGGCATAGGCGCCGGCTTCGTGCCCGCCATCCTCAATACCGATATTTACGATGAAATCATCCGCGTGAAGAACGAGGACGCGATGGAAACCGCGCGCGCGGTGGCCGCGCGCGAAGGCTTGCTGGTGGGCATTTCCTCCGGCGCGGCGGTGTGGGCGGCGCTGGAACTGGCCAAGCGTTCGGAAAACGCCGGCAAGCTGATCGTGGTGGTGATTCCCTCCTTTGGCGAGCGTTATCTGTCCACGCCCTTGTTCCAACATCTGGCGGACTGAGTCCGGCCGCGTCCGCGAGCATCGACAGCCTGGCGGCTTTCTGCCAGGCTGTTTGTTTTTGTCGTTTCGCATCGAGGGGGAAATCATGGAGCAGTTGCAAGCCTTCCTGGCCCGGGCCGAAGCCATGCTGGCGCGCCTGGAGCCCTTGCTGCCGCCGGCGCGGCCGGAGCCGGATTGGAACGCATTGGCTTTCCGCTGGCAGCGCCAGGGCATGGCCGGCTGGCTGGAAGCGGTGGCGGAGCCGCACGCGCCGGAACTGGAACGGCTGACCCATATCGACGCCCAGCGCGCGCAGTTGCTGCGCAACACCCGCCAATTCGTCAAGGGCCGGCCGGCCAACAATGTGCTGCTCACCGGCGCGCGCGGCACCGGTAAATCCTCGCTGGTCAAGGCGCTGCTGCCGGAGTTCGCCGCCAAGGGCCTGCGCATCATCGAGGTGGACAAGGCGCAGCTGGGCGATCTGAACCGCATCGTCGAGATGGTGGCCGGACGCAAGGAGCGCTTCATCCTGTTCTGCGACGATTTGTCCTTCGAGCAGGGCGACGACGCCTACAAGGCGCTGAAGACCGCGCTGGACGGCGGCCTGGCACGCCGCGTCGACAATGTCTTGGTGTACGCGACGTCCAACCGCCGTCATCTGATGCCGGAGAAAATGAGCGAAAACCGCGAAGGTTGGGTGCAGGACGGTGAAATCCATCCGGGTGAGGCGATAGAGGAAAAGGTGTCGCTGTCTGATCGTTTCGGCTTGTGGCTGTCCTTCTATCCCTTCGATCAGGACGCCTACCTGGCGGCGGCGGCCGAGTGGCTGGCGCATTTCGGCCTGAAGCTGGACGCCGAGGCGGAAAAGGCCGCGCTGCACTGGAGCCATCTGCGCGGCAGCCGCTCCGGCCGTGTCGCCTGGCAGTTCGCCTGCGACTGGGCCGGACGCGGCGCCAAGGAGCGCAAAGCCTTATTGTGATTTCAAATAGCGCAGGCCCACGCTTTTGACCTGGCCGTCGGCGGCGGCGCGTATCACCATCTCCAGGCGATCCAGCCGCAATACGTCGCCGGCCACCAGTGGATAGCCGCAGGCGCGCTTGCAGTATTCGGCGATGCTGGCGGCGCGGTCGCGTTCGCTCAGATTCAGGCCGTAGCTGTCGGCCAGATCGGCCAGCCGCGCCTGGCCGGATACGGTGAAGTAACCGTAGTAAGGATCGTCGCCGGGTGGATGGAAGGCCTCGCCGGCGGTTTCCAGCGCCGGGCCGGGGCCGATCAGGCAGGCCCAGTCTCCGGCGCGCAGCGTCTGGCTGGCCGCCGGCTCCAGCGGCAACTCCTCGCGGTACAGCGCCGCCAGCCTCACTCCGGCGGGCAAGGCCAGTTCGCCGGCCAGTTGGCCTTCGGCCGGGCTATCGGCGCGCACCAGGCAGGAAGCGGCCTCGTAGCGGGCCTGCTGGCCGCTGACCACCGGCACCCGGTGCTCCACGTCTGGCCGCGCCGGCAATTTCAGCTTCAGCTTTTCCGCCAGCGGCGCGATGGTCCAGCCCTGGAACAGCAGCGACATCATCACCACGAAGAAAGCCACGTTGAAGAATAGCTGGCTATTGGGCAGCCCCGCCATCAGCGGGAAGATGGCCAGAATCACCGGCACCGCGCCGCGCAGGCCCACCCAGCTCATGAACAGCTTTTCCGCCTTGGGCACCGGGAAGGGCAGCATGCACAGCCATACCGCCAGCGGCCGCGCCACCAGCATCAGCACGATGGAGATCGCCAGCGCATAGGGCGCCACCGGCAGCAGATTGGACGGCGTGACCAGCAAGCCCAGCACCAGGAACATGGTGACCTGGGCCAGCCAGGCATAGCCGTCGTGGATATTCAATAGATTGGGCAGGTCCGCCACCCGGGCGTTACCCACCACGATGCCAGCCAGGTAGATGGCGAGGAAGCCGCTGCCGCCGGCCGCCGTGGTCAGGCTGAACAGCGCGCCGGCGGTGCCCAGGCTGAACAGCGCCAGCATCGCGCCGCGCGGACCCAGGCGTTGGAACAGCCAGACCATGGCCTTGCCGCCGCCCCAGCCGGCCAGCGCGCCCAGGCCCATTTGCTTGACGAACAGCCACAGCATGGCGGCGACGCCGGCGTCCTGACCCTGTTGGCCCAACACCCCGATCAGCGCCGAGGTCAGGAACACCGCCATCGGATCATTGCTGCCGGATTCGATTTCCAGCGCGCTGCCGACGCGGCGATTGATTTCCAGGCCGCGCCCGGACAGGAGGGCGAACACCGCGGCGGCGTCGGTGGAGCCGACGATGGCGCCGATCAGCAAGCCCTCCAGCCAGCTCAGCTTCAGCACCCAGGCGGCGAACAGGCCGGTTACCGCCGTGGTGATCAGCACCCCCAGCGTGGCTAGCACCCCGGCCGGTTTCAGGCTGATGCGGAAGCTGTCCTGGCGCGTGCGCAGGCCGCCGTCGAACAGAATCACCACCAGGGCGATGGTGCCGACCACATAGCTGAGCTGGTAATTGCTGAACACGATCTTGCCGGGGCCATCCTCGCCGGCCAGCATGCCCAGCGCGAGGAAGACCAGCAGCAGCGGCGCGCCGAAGCGGGAGGCGATCGAGGACACCACCAGGCTGGCGAGGAATACCAGCGAGCCGGCCAGGATGAGTGAGTTTAAGGTGTCCAAGTGCAAGCTCCTTCTGGCTGGATGGGGGAAGGTGATGACGAAATCGCTCAAGCCTGGCGGCGGAACGCGGACGGCCGTCCCTGTGCCGCGATGGGCGGCAAGGAATGACAATCGGGATAAATATGCAGATTTCGCAGGTTTACCGTGCTAATGGTAACACTTTGAGGCTTATCAGCCGCGCTTGAAACGGCCCATCCGTTAATTTTTGCAGTTTATTCGTGCTAGCTGATTTTATTTGGCTTGGTAATACTGCCAAATATATGACGAAGAATTTATTTGATGCAGAGTTTTGTGTATATTGTTTTTGCATTTTTTAATTGTTAATTAATGATAAGTAATTATCGGGAGGTGTGTATGACGGTACGTAAATTTGCGCTGCTGGTGGCGGGTCTGAGCGTTTCCTGGATGGCTTTTGCTTCCATGGCTCCTTGGTACCTATGGGAAAGCAAGTCCGACGGCCATCTGGTGTGCTCGCAATTCTCCTATGGACCGGGTTGGGTTTTGCTCAATAGCATTCCTTACAAAGACGCGGGCTGCCGCGTTCAAGGCCGCCCAGGCTGATCGGGGGCTGCTGCCGACGGCTCCGGCCCAGGGCAGAGCGCGCGATTCCGGGCGCAAGCAGGAGGACGGGGGCGCCGCGGCGCCCCTATTGCTGCGTGCTAGTCAAGAGGCTGCGTGCAGGGCATGACACCGCCTTCCAGGCAAAGTGGCAGGCGGCGCTTTATGCCAACAGTATGATTCGGTATATTGTCATGGCATTTTTCCGCCTGGCCACTCCATCTTGGCCGTGGTGTCCTTCACTTTGTCCTGAGGTATGCATGATGATTCGCAAAATTGTTCTGACCCTGGCGGCCTTGTCCTTCCCCCTGCTGACCTTGGCCGCGCCGGCGCCCTGGTATTTGTGGCAAAGCAAGGTGGACGGCAAGCTTGCTTGCTCGCAATTCTCCCTGGGACCGGGTTGGGTGCAGTTCAGCAACCAGCCTTACAAGGACGCGGGCTGCACCAAGCCGGGCCGTCCGGGCTGAGGTCTGAGGTCTAAGAGCCTGTTCAAAGTCTCTGAGTAGAGCAGAGTGTGAGAAAATATAGAGGTGAGAAAAAGCTACCCAAGCGATATCAGTCGCGAACAATTTGAAGTGATCAGACCACTTCTGGAAAGCGCGCGTAAGAGAACAAGTCCCCGTCGAGTGGACTTGTATGAGGTGT
>NZ_LDUI01000090.1:0-1366 GCF_001043555.1 Chromobacterium sp. LK1
GGGTATTGCCGCCGGGCGCGCCGCCGTACAAATCGGTGGAAGTGCTGCACAATAATGAGCGGGTGGCCTTTATCGAGCACATCCCGGAAATCGTGTAGCCACGGCTTGTTCCGGCGGCCTGGCAGGACCGCCGGGTGCTTAGAACCTGTTTACGATCTGCTGCGCGTCGGCGGGATGGATAGAAATGGGCGTTGAAAACGAGCTCAAAATGCTCATGTACCACTTGTACATTCCGCTTTTTCGCTCGTTTTCGCCTTGTCTCGCCTTAGCTCGCGAGATCGTAAACACGTTCTAAAACCCGCGCCGCTTACTCCGCCGCGCGGCGAAAGCAATGGTAAAAATCAATAATATATTTACCCGAATTGATTTAGCACCCGTCCCATTAAAATTCAGATGGCTCAAGAGTAAATTCTCCCTGGTCTGATTCATGGCACCATAAAGCGCTTGTTTTACCCCGCGCTTATTGCCTCAATCAGCATTAATCCATTTCCAGGAAGAAACGATGAAAACAAAACACTCGGCTATCGGTTTTTTGGTGCTGGCCAGCCTATCCTGCTCAGCCTATGCGGAAATATTGGCGGACCAATTCATGCCCAATGGGGATCTCAGCATCGCCTACCCGCAAATCTGCATCAGGACCAACCGGACACCAAACAAAACAGACATGGGTCCGATCATTAAGATGGCGGACGAGATTGCCAGGAAATTCCCTGAAAACCAGCCCGAGCAACGCGCCAAGGCGGTATTATATCAGCTGACCACGGCATTCGGATCGGGAAAGTTCGGCCATACCTGGATCAATGTTTTCCACGATAGAAACGGCGCCGTCAGCCCATCGTCCTACAGCTATCGCGAAGATCATGGCTATGTTAAAAACGGCAATATGGACAAGTCCGACAGAAAATTCAGCCTTCAAAGATGCGCGCCTTTGAATAGTCCGAAAAAACAAATCAAAATCCTTGAAGAAGTGATAGTACCCGAGCTGAACATGGCCAGTTACTTTGCCGGCCAGGCCATGGGAATGTCCAAAACCAATCCGGTGAATGGCGCTTACACTCCCATCCACAATTGCGCCTGGTTTAGCGGAATCGTCTGGAATGTATTGATGCAAGAGGAGCATGTGTTTGCGCAATCATTTAATGGCGCGGCGCACGCGGACCTGTGGGGCATGCCCTTCATGAAGGCGATGAAATTCATTTATGAACCGGGCATGGTCGCCGAGGGACTCAAGAAAGCAGGCAGCCATTAACAAGGGGGTCGATGCTCATCGCACGCGATAAACATCGACCCCGTCCAGGGAAAGGCTGACACCGCTCGGTTTCAACGCCGTATCGCCGACGCGCAGCAGGTCGTAAACGGGTTCTTA
>NZ_LDUI01000091.1:0-538 GCF_001043555.1 Chromobacterium sp. LK1
GGGTTTGCCGTTGTGGCAGGGGAGGGGGAGGGAGAGTGAGAACCGCGGATGAGCTTGTCACTGGCTTGCGTCCGTTCAGCCTTGGCGCGTTTTAGCCTTCAGAATCGATGGGTCCAACTTACGCCATTCCTTCTCCGCATCCACCCGGAAGACAACTTCATAGCTCATCCAGGTCCACCTTGACGGTGGGCTGCTGCCGACGTTCCAGCACCAACTTTGCGTCCTCGATGTCTTCGAGCAGGTTTATCATGCGTTCGTACTGGGCGGCAGGGACAAGATAGGCTTCCGGGCGGTTGTGATTCAGGATCACCACCGGATGCCCTGCGGCCTCGCGCATGATGCCGGCAAAATTGCGCTTGAGCTGGGTGACGCTGACGGCTACATCGGCAAGTACCAAGTCCATAATTTCTCCCTAGTTAATGTCAATTTATATGCCTAATATGGCATCGATTTTGTTGTGGGGAGCTGCCTGCCCGGCAGAGAAGCCGCCTTTCGGACACCAGGTCAAATTGTGGATTTTCTAAGCTGCCTACCCGGC